>JAJRYM010000166.1 GCA_024275775.1 Nitrospirota bacterium | reverse complement strand
CAGAGGCAGGATTCGAAGCAAGCCGACGGCGCGACCGAGGAGGGAGCGCAAGTGAGCGAAAGCGAGTTTAGTCGGTGTGTCGGGCCCGATGGAGCGGGAGCGTGGCGACCGCGAGAGTGGGCGAATCCTTTTCACAGAGGCAGGATTCGAAGCAAGCCGACGGCGCGACCAACTTGGAGACAACCCGCGAAGAAAAAGGAAAGCAAAAAGAAAAAATCCTGATTATTGAAGGTGCAAAAGAAATTTGGTAATCGCAGTGTATTCGTCTGCGGGCGAGTTAAGAGGATTGACTAAATCGGCGCTTAGAGATGCTCCGGAGAGAATCTTGTCGCCTGTGAAGGTCGTTTCCCAATCGCAGGAAACGTTGGAAGATAGCGACCGCATAGTGACCTTGTATGTTCCAGACCATGAGGACGATGTAAAACTGCCGGCGACGTGCCATGCAATAGTAATATTTGTGTTTGAAGCGGATCTGTGCACTTCGGCGTTTTTTGTGGCAATAAAACTACCACCCTTCTCCACGTTTCCCTTCATTGGTGTTTCGGAAACGATGGTTATGGTTGACGGCAAAAAAACGGGGTCGGTGGAAACCTGGGTTATTTCGTTTATGGATTGAGATATGACGATATTAAAAGTTGTCGCCGCTTTGGTGGTGGTGGAACCGTCCGAACAGGTTACGGTGAAATCCTGGGTGGTAAATGAATATGTCCCTACAACATCTGGAAATCCTGAACTGTTGAAACTGCCGTTGAAAGTGGTTGTAGCTGTTCCTCCTTCGCCGGATGACCCGCATCCGGACAGAATACAGGCCAGTAAAATCGCAAGAACTCCCCTCATGTTCGGCAATGCTACCCCCCCCCCCCAGCAATTGCAAGTGCAAATTGCAAGTGCTAAATGATTTTCACCCGATCGCCGAAAGAAGAATATCCTTTACCTTATGCCTTATTCGGCTGGTGCGAGTTGGGTAGGAACGGAAAGGTTTCTTGTTTGAAACCGGCATTGAGAGTAAATTAAGCACAGGAAATAAACTTGGTCGAACAACATGGAATATCTCGATTATTTAGAAAATAAAAGCATCTACGTTATACGTGAAAGCTATGCCAGATTTAAAAATATGGCGCTTTTATGGTCTATGGGGAAAGATTCCACCACATTGCTCCATCTTTGCATGAAGGCTTTCATGGGCAAAATCCCGTTTCCGGTGATACATATCGATACAGGTTTCAAGTTCCCGGAAATGTATGAATTTCGCGACAGGACGGCGCGCAGGCTGGGGCTCGATCTCATCGTCGCAGAAAACAGGTTGGCCAAGTACCGAGGGATGGGCCCGAACAAAGCGGGCGCATCAAAACTGGAATGCTGTAACGCGCTAAAGACCGAATCTCTGCAACAGATAGTCGCAAAACTGAAAATTCAGTCCCTGCTGGTAGGCATCAGGCGGGACGAGCACGGCATACGGGCCAAAGAGCGTTACTTTTCCGCAAGGGACGAAAGCTTTAAATGGAACTACACAGATCAGACTGCCGAGCCGTGGGACTACTACCGCTCTCTTGAGCGGGACGGCACACACTTTCGCGTTCATCCGATTCTGCACATGACGGAGGCGGATATCTGGCGGTACATAAGCAGGGAAAAGCTGGAGGTTATAGATCTCTATTTCGCCAAAGGCGGCAAACGGTACCGAAGCATCGGGTGCGCGCCGTGTTGCGAGCCGGTAGAATCTTCGGCTTCTACGATATACGAAATAATATTGGAAATCGAGTCGTCAAAAACGGCTGAACGCGCCGGCAGGGCGCAGGATAAAGAAGACGCCTACACGATGCAGAAGCTCCGCTCTCTCGGATACATGTAAATGGACGACGAAGTTTTATCCATCGTAATCGCCGGCCATATCGACCACGGCAAGAGTAGTCTCATAGGCCGCCTTCTTTTGGATACCGGTTCGCTTTCCGCGGACGTAAACGAGAAAATCCTGAAAGGCGAGATGAATCTGGCCCACCTTACCGACCATTTTCTCGAAGAGCGCGAAGGGGATATGACCATCGATATCTCCCATGTTTCGTTTACCGTTTCTAATCGCAAATATCTTCTGATAGACGCGCCCGGCCACAAGGAATTTCTAAAAAACATGCTCACCGGCGCTTCGCATGCCGATGGAGCTGTGCTGGTGGTGGATGCTCTTGAAGGGCCCCGCGAACAGACTTTCCGGCACGCCAATCTTCTTTCCGTCATTGGCGTAAAGCGCGTAATCGTGCTCGTGAATAAAATGGATGCCGCAAACTGGTCGGAAGATGCGTTCAATAATGTGAAGGATGAAATCGTTCGCAAGATACGGCCTTTCGGCCTTGAGGCGATGGCGGTTATTCCGGTGAGCGCCGAAACCGGCGACAATGTGGCCAAAAAATCCGAAAATATGGGATGGTACAAGGCGGAGACTTTTACCGAATCGCTGTGCAGGTTTGAAAAAAGGCGGTTTTCCGCCATGCCCGCCCGGTTTCCGGTGCAGGATAGATATGAGTTTACACCGGGTAAAATTGTTTACGCGGGAAGGGTGGAAGCCGGCGTGATAAGGCCGGGCGACAGGCTAAAACGGTATCCCGGAGGCGAAGAGGCGAAGATAACAGCTATTGAAAAATTCGGCCGTCCTCCGCTGGAACAGGCGGAGGCAGGCGAGAACGTAACGCTGAAGCTGGATTTTGCTGGAACGCTGAAACGGGGCGACTTGCTTGGCGCGGAAAGCGTGCCTGCCGTGAGCCGAACAGCCGACGGCCGTATTTTATGGATTTCCCCACAGCCTGCTTCGAGCGTGAAAAATTTTACGCTTAGATGCGCCACGCGGGAGGTCGTCTGCCAAATTGCCGATATTCGCAACAGATACGACGCCGGTTCCGGGAAAAATGTCGAGTCGGCAAATGGCGAGATAAAGGAAGCCGAAACCGCCGACGTAACCCTGCAACTCGATTCGGAACTGGCTTTCGACAGGTTTTCTGAAATTCCTTCGACCGGCCAATTCGTTCTGGAGCGCGGGGGCGTTTGCGTGGCCGCTGGCGTCTTTATATGAAAAACTTATGCCGACCACTCTGATAGGGCTGGACGGAGTCCCATACGGGCTGATAACCAGCTACGCCGAAAAAGGGTATTTGCCGAATATCGCTTCACTTATCGCGCGGGGCGAAATAGTGCAGATGGAATCTACCATTCCGGACGTTTCATCGACGGCGTGGAGCAGTGTCATTACCGGCGCGAATCCCGGCGAACACGGCGTCTTCGGTTTTTTCGATATAGACCGCCAGACAGGCAGACTTTGTTTTCCTCAGTTTAGCGATATTCACGTCTCGCCGTTTTGGGAGGGGAAGAAAGCGGCGGCCATAAATATCCCGCAGACCTATCCGGCGCGGATTGAAAACGGCTTGATGGTTTCCGGGTTCGTATCGCCTACAGTCGAAAAAGCGGTCTCGCCCGCCGGCTGGCTGGAAAAAGTTCGTGAGCTTGATTACAGAATAGACGTGGATAGTTCGCTGGCGCAGGAATCCATGGAAAAATTTCTCGACGACCTTTATGCCGTGCTCGATTCCCGTATGAGACTGTTCAGGGAAACAAGAGATGCCGAAAAATGGGATATCTACTATTTCGTTTTTACCGGAACCGACCGTATAAACCATTTTCTTTTCGACGCGTGGGACGATGAGAGTTCCGAATACCATAAACCGTTCGTAGATTATTATCGCAAGGTGGACGAATGCGTAGGCGAAATTCTTTCGACGCTGAAACCAGAGGAAAAAATTTATATTCATTCAGACCACGGTTTTTGTCCGCTTGAAAAGGAGTTCTACGTAAACCGCTGGCTCGTGGAGAAAGGTTACCTTGAGTTCGCAACCGACTCCCCGGCCTTGATAACCGATATGTCCCCTTCTTCCAAAGCGTTTTCTCTCGACCCCGGAAGGATTTACATAAACGCTAAAGACAGGTTCCCGAACGGCTCCGTCGGTACTGGCGACAGGGAAAAAATAAAAGCCGAAATTACGGAAAAAATTATGAGGCTGGAATCAGATTCTGTCTGCCCCGTGGCTCGCGTAGCCGACGGGTGCGAGGTTTTTTGGGGCCCGGTTTCATCCCGCGGGCCGGACCTCGTTTTTCTGGGCAGGCGAGGGATTGATATAAAGTCGCTTGTGGCGGTCGACGGCCTTTTCGGCAAAAGGATTTTCAGGGGGATGCATACGCAGGACGACGCTTTTCTTATCGCCGGTCAAAAGGAAAATCTGCCGTCGCCATTCCATGTATCGCGCATAGCATCGCTGGTGGTTTGATGTCGGCTGTGCTTTCGCGGTGTCTCTTACTGATTTTATGTACGCTGGCCGCGCACTATGAAACGGCGTACGCTTATATCGGCCCCGGCGCCGGTTTCGCGGTTGTCAATATTTTCGGATTCGCTCTTGTTACGATTTTTCTGACCATACTGGGAATCGCTTTCTTCCCATTCCGTTATCTGAAGAAGAAAATACAAAACCGAGGTCTTCCTTCGATTCCGCGGAACATCCTT
>JAJRYM010000165.1 GCA_024275775.1 Nitrospirota bacterium | reverse complement strand
CGCTCCCTTCCCAGTCGCGCCGTCAACTCGCTTTCGAATCCCTGCAATGTCCCCGGCAGGATTGTGGGTTAGCTGTTGTTCGCTGACTGTTTTGGAAAGTGTGGCGGAGAGAGAGGGATTCGAACCCCCGGTGCAGTTACCCACACAGTGGTTTTCGAGACCACCGCCTTCAACCGCTCGGCCATCTCTCCGAGGCTGGTATTCTAACCTGATTTTCTGATTGATGTTAAATCCGCCATCAATGATGGAGAGAGGTGACCCACACAGTGATTTGAGCTTCGTCCCGCCCTGGCGGAACTCGCTGAAACTCCCTCGACTATTAAAGCTTCTATGAGGTAGGTCGTTAACCAAGACCACCGCCTTCAACCGCTCGGCCATCTCTCCGGGATTGATATTCTAGCTTGTTTTGCACTGTTTGTGAAAAAACGTTGCGAACCGTGTCATCGCGAAGTTCCGCCTTTGGTCCCGCCTTGGCGGGATGGCGATCTCTCTTCCATATGTCGCAGTGAAACCCAGCACTGCCAGCGCTGGGCTGTGGCTACTTCGCGAGAGGAGAGACTGCCGCGCTCACGCTCGTAGTGACAAATTGAGAAAATCCTTCCCTGGCAGGGCGGAAGGGTTCTTCATTAGCGCAGGGGGGTGCAGTGATTCTCGAACCAGTCTGCCAGCTTCTTCTTGGGGAATTTGCCGTCAGCCAGCAATAAGAAGGTTGTTGCCGTTTCCGCTTCCGGCGCGTTCAAATCCCATCCGTTCAGGTATAGAAACATGCCGGATACAACAAGCCCCGTACGTTTATTGCCGTCAACAAAAGGATGATTCCTGACTATCCCAAAGGCATAGGCCGCCGCCAGATCGAAAACAGTCGGACTTTTATATGCCGCCAGGTTTTTAGGTTTGGCGAGAGCCGAATCGAGTAGCGCCTCGTCCCGCAATCCGGACGCTCCTCCATGTTCGGCTATCTGCTCCGCGTGCACAGCCAGCGCCGCATGCTTGCTCACCCATCTCGGTTTCACCCTGCAAGCTTGCGAAGGGCGTTGCGATAACGCCGGGAAATGCGGCCGGCGGCTTCCATCTCTTCTTCAAATGAAGGATCGTAGGGGCTAAGTTCATACCCGTCCGGCGTTTCAAGGAGGCAAAGGGTATCCCCCTTTTTTACTTTAAGGCGCGCGAGCGCTTCCTTAGGAATCACTATGCCGGAAGAGTTTCCAACGGTGGTCAATTTCAGCTTAATCATCGGCGGCCTCCTTATGTTATTATATTTATTATAACGTAGGCTTCGCAAAAGACCAGCAAAAACCTCTTTCGGCGGGGATGCCCGCACAGTGAAGATAAGCAATCTTCGGCGATATATCTTAAAATAAAAAGAGAAGGCTGTTGTCGATTGTCGGTGCTAACCGGCGGGGCAGTCCTGTTTTTTACGAGAGGCGCGCATGGCTGAAGAAAGAGATGCGAAGGAAAGATTATCCATGCTCACATGGATGATAGATCGTTACGACGTTCTGCGGGTGGCGATATCGCGCAGGGCGGCCATCGTGCTAAGCGCGGACGCCATTCTCGTAACGGCAACCATCTTTCTGTTCGGTCAGTACCACAGCGGGTACCTTGCCAACGCCGCCAAGCTGACTACGGCGGAGGAAGTGATAACCGTCGCCTTTATCGTTTTCGCCGTCGGCACTATTGGGCTGTTATGCATGTCCATTCTTTCGGCCACTTCCAGCATCGTTAACGTATGGGGCAACAGCCGCGATATGCTGGGCGACGAGCCGCCCCACATATATTTCTTTCACGCGCGGGATACCTACGAGGAGCTGGGGAATTTCAACACTTTTCGCAACCGGCTGGAACAGTCAAGCAACGAGGATTTTATATCCTACGCCCAAGCTGAACTGTGGAGGGTTACGGTGGCCACCTACCATCGCCACAACGACCTGAAAAAAGCCATCCAGTATCTTTATTACGCCATTTTTCCGTTTATGATATCGCTCTTCATATGCTCGATAATGATTGTGAAACCGCTTTTCACGTAACCGCGACCGCCTGGAAGGCGATTTTCTTGTAACTACAATGGTGATATATTATAGTTACGCAAAGAAAAGGAGGTTTTGACGTGATAAAGAAACTTACAAAGCATGGAAACAGTCTGGCGCTGGTAATCGAGAAGGGGGTGCTGAACCTTCTGGACATCGATGATAAGACCCCGCTTGATATTACGACCGACGGCGAGGTTCTTATCATCTCGCCGGTAAGAGACAAAAAACATCGCGGGAAATTCGAGGATGCGCTCGCGAAGACGAATAAAAAGTACGGGCGGGCGCTGAAGCGGCTGGCGGGCTAGCGTGGCGCCTGCTTTTCTCCGGTTCGATGAGGTTGTCCGAATCCACCAAGACCAGTTGGAGCGGTATGGTGGAAGTCCGGGCATTCGCGACGTCAACCTGCTGAAATCCGCCGTGGCCGTTCCGACCGCGAGCTTCGGGGGAGAATTCCTGCATCGGGATATTTTTGAAATGGCCTCCGCCTACCTCTTTCATATCGTCCAGAATCATCCGTTTGTTGACGGCAATAAACGAACAGGAGCGGTGGCGGCTGTAGTCTTTCTTCTTATGAACGGCATCGAACTGAATGCAGGTGAAAAAAAGTTTGAGACTCTTGTCCTCGGCACGGCCCAGGGAAAGAACGGCAAAGCGGAGATAGCCGCATTCTTCCGCAAGCACAGCGATTAACCTGCACAGCGCCTCACCTGCACAGGACGGCGCGCGACTTGCCTTTTAGTAGCCAGCAGGCTACACTCTATCCGTGAAAGAAAATGAAATTCGGATTTACCAGACGGCAACAGGTAAACGCCCTTTCATGGACTGGATCAACGGGTTAAAGGATATAAGTGGCAAAGCTCTCATTTACAGGAGAATTGAAAGGGCGGCGGAGGGCAACCCGGGTAAAGTAAGACGACTTTCCCAAGGCGTATGGGAGATGAAGATTCCTTATGGTCCCGGCTATAGTGTTTATTACGGCAAAGATGGAGAAACAATCGTCATCCTGCTTACAGGCGGTGATAAAAGCGGACAGGCAAAAGATATCAAAAAGGCCAGGGAATATTGGCGCGATTATTTGGATAGATCATAGAGAAAGGAGAAACGATGCCACGCAAAAAAAGCGCTTCCATATCTTTCACGAAGGTATTGAAGGAAGAACTTAAAGATAAGGAATTTGCCGCGGCTTATCTGACCGCCGCAATAGAGGAAAATGATTACATATCCTTTATGAAGGCGATTCGAAACGTTGTGGACGCTCAGGGTGGAATAGGCAAACTGGCCAAGAAGACCGGGCAGAACCGTGAGTCGCTTTACAAAACCCTTTCAGGAGTCCGCAATCCGAAAGTAAACACACTGGATGAAATTCTGCATGCGCTTGGTTGCCAACTTTCGGTGAAGATAAAAAAGGCGTCCTGAATAAGGCAGGTCGTTTTAGCTTCGTCCCGCCAAGGCGGGACGAAGTGAAATTCTCCCTCCGCACTATCAGCAAAAGCTGGAAAAACTGGTAAAAAAGGTTAAGATATCGGCTCCGCGGAGAGGTGACCGAGCGGCTGAAGGTGCTCGCCTGGAAAGCGTGTGTGCGGGAAACTGCACCGGGGGTTCGAATCCCCCCCTCTCCGCCATTTTCTTATTCCTCATAGTTCTTCAATGGGGGGATTCAAAACGAGCTTCCTTACTTTTAATAATCAAAGCGAAGTTTCTGCGACCCCGCCAACGGCGGGGGAAGCTAAAGCAAGCCGACGGCGCGACCGAGCAGGGAGCGCAAACGAGCGTAAGCAAGTTTAGTCGGCGGGTCGGGCCCGATG
>JAJRYM010000164.1 GCA_024275775.1 Nitrospirota bacterium | reverse complement strand
TCGAAAATGAAATCGGCATTCTGGATATGAAAAAGCGAGAATTTGAAGTAATAACATACAGGGAACTGCCCTATTTCCTCTTTCCACCGGACAGAATATCGATACATACCACAAAAGGGTAAGAATATTTTCTCGGTTTTCTCTTTGTTTTCTCTCGTATTAGGTCTACAATAGTCCCTGAAAGTGGGAATTCAATCCATTCTTTGCACCTTCGCCCGCTGATTAGCCCAATAGCATACGGCCGTCCGCTGGAAGAAGGAGGAGTCTTGACGGATAAACCGATGTCGCCGAACATTTCGCCGAGCGATGACAGAGAAGCCCTGGCGCGCTTTCCGGACGAAAATCCCAATCCGGTTTTCCGGGTATCGAGGGATGGGCTGGTGGAATACGCCAACCGCGCCGCCGCGCCGGTGCTAAAAGCTTTTGAATGCGGCAGGAACTGCAACGTTCCTCCGGGCTGGAAACAGATTATAGACGCCGCCTTCAGGGAAAATGAATCCCGGCATATAGATCTCATTTTCGGAGAACGGGCTTACTCGATAATCTTTTCACCCATTGACGGCAAAGACTACCTGTACGCCTACGGAGTGGATATAACCGACCGGAAACATTCGGAAACCTCTCTCCGCGAAGGCCGCGACCGCCTGGCACGCGCGCAAAAAATAGCGCGAACGGGAGACTGGGAGCGGAACTTGCGGACAGGCGCAGTGAAATGGTCTGATGAAATATACCGGATTCTCGGACTGGACAAAGAAAATGACGCACCATCTTTCGAAGCTTTTATCGGGTTCGTACACCCAAGCGACAGGGAGAGGTTGCTTGCCCTGCAACAGGCGTCGCTCGCAACCAAAACCTCCGGCTCGATGGAATTCCGGATGAATTTCCCGGAAGCAAGCCGGAAAATCGTTCGCGGGGAGTGGCAGGTTCAGACCGATGAGAGCGGCGAACCTGAATGCCTGGCCGGCACTTTGCAGGATATCACCGACCGCAAGCTGTCCGAAAACCGCTTTGAGCTGGCAGGCAGAATTTTTGAGAACACTCTCGAAGGGGTGATGATTCTTGACAGCAACCGGAAAATCGTTTCCATCAACCCGGCTTTTACGGCGATTACCGGTTATGCGGAGGAAGAGGCGGTCGGCTTCTCCACGAAAATCCTCTATTCCGATCAGCATTCGGCCGAATTTTTTGACTCTATTTGGACGGAAGTGGAAACGGACGGCGGATGGAGGGGTGAAATATGGAGCAGGCGAAAGGACGGGGGAGCCTACCCCGAACTGCGCTCAATTACGACCGTTCGGGACGAGTTCGGCGACATTACGCATTACGTCGTGATTTTTTACGATTTGACCAAAGTAAAACGAAGCGAGGAGCTGGAAGAAGAGCTCATATACAAGGCGGGACACGACCCGCTGACCGACCTTCCCAACCGGACGCTTTTTTACGACCGCTTGAACAGGGATATCGCACGGTCGAAACGAAACGGCACATCTCTGGCCGTAATGCTCGTCGGCATAGATGCCTTCAAGCAGGTAAATGAAACTCTCGGCCATACGGTGGGCGACACGCTTCTAAAACTCGCCTCCGAAAGAATACAGCGATCCAACAGGGCAATGGATACGGTAGCCCGTTTCGGCGGCGACGAGTTCGGCGTTATTTTTGAAAATATAGAAGGCGCGGAAAACGCCGGCAAGGCGGCAAGAAAAATTATGAACGCTTTCGCGGCTCCGTTTATTCTCGATGAAGGAGAAATCTTTCTCACGATAAGCATGGGGGTGGCGCTTTATCCGAACGACGACAGCACTGTGGAAGTGCTTATCAAAAACTGCGATACCGCCATGCACCGCGCCAAGGATGCGGGAAAGAACAGTTGCGAGTTCTTTCGCCCGGAAATGACCGAAAAAGCGATGAAGCGGCATACTATCGAGCGGGAGCTGAGGCTTGCCGTAGCGAGAGAAGAGTTCGTTCCGTATTTTCAGCCGAAGGTCAACCTCAAAACCGGCGAAATGACCGGAATGGAAACGCTTGTAAGATGGAGGCACCCTCTGCTTGGAATCGTTCCGCCAAATGATTTTATTCCGATTGCGGAAGAGACCGGTCTCGTAACCGACATAGGCGGGTTAATGCTGAAAGAAGCGTGCAGACTTAACCAGCAATGGATGAACGCCGGGTATCCTCCGTTAAGGGTGGCCGTCAACCTTTCGGCGCGGCAGTTTCAGCGCGGCAATATTGTTGAAGAAGTTGAAAAAGCCCTCGCAGAGAGTTCCCTCGATGCGGGATGCCTGGAGCTGGAGATAACCGAAAGCATGGTTATGAAAGATGTGGAAAAAGCTATCCGCACCCTGCAATCGTTGCACGATATGGGCATTGTGCTTTCCGTTGACGATTTCGGCACCGGCTATTCTTCTCTTGGCTATCTCAAGCGGTTTCCGCTCGACGCGCTGAAAATAGACGTTATCTTCATCAGGGATATGATAACCAGCGAGGAAGATCAGGGAATAGTGGCCGCCATAATATCGATGGCGCACAATTTGAAACTCAAAGTCATAGCGGAAGGGGTGGAAACAGCCGCCCATATTGAATTTCTGAAGGAGCTGGGATGCGACGAAATCCAAGGTTATTATTACAGCAAACCGTTGCCCCGCGAAGATTTCGAGGAACTTCTGAAAAAAGGCAGAATTCTTAAACCGGCAGGCTAGCGGTCGAGCCGGAACTCGACTTCTCCAACAAAATAGTTTCCTTTCGGCAACGCTCCGGCGGTTATCCATCTGTATTTTCTTGAAGGCGATAGCCGCCTGCGGGGAATCTCGATGCTGGTCTCTTTCGTAGACCTCTGCATAATGGTGCGCGGTATGCCGTCGGTAATA
>JAJRYM010000163.1 GCA_024275775.1 Nitrospirota bacterium | reverse complement strand
CCTGGATGGCGGCCAACCTGCTTGAAAAGGTAAAGGAAAATCCCTCAATAGTCGTGGATCTCTACAACGGCTTTCCGGCCAGCGAGATTCTTTATGAAAACGGTCATGTTGTGGGAGTGCGAGTGGACGACACCGGCAACCCGGAAAAGGACGATTGCTACGCCGGCCTGACTGTTTTCGCCGACAAAGGTTTTCTTTCCCGCGACCTCATCGCGAAGTTCAAGCTCGCCGGCTCTTTTCAGACCTGGGCGGTCGGCGTAAAGGAAGTATGGGAAGTTAAAAGCGATTACTCCGGCAAGGTATGGCATACGATGGGATACCCGCTGTTGGATGGAACGTTCGGAGGCGGTTTCATATACGGCCTTGCCCGGAACAGGCTGTCCATAGGCATTGTAATAGGCTTGGACGCTGAAAACCCCAACCTCCGCCCGCCTCAGATATTGCAGGATATGAAAAAGCATCCCATGGTTCAGCGGATGATAAACGGTGGAAAGCTGGTCAAATACGGAGCCGCGCTCATACCTGAAGGAGGCTACTGCACTCTCCCGAAAGAATTCGGGGTTCATGGGGCTATTGTAGCGGGCGACGCGCTGGGCGTAATGGATATCAAAGGTTTTTCGGGCGTCGATAAAGCGATGGAATGCGGTTCCATTGCGGGTGAAACGGCTTTCGAAGCGGTAAAGGCGGAAGATTTTTCAATGACCACCCTTTCTTCATACAAGGAAAAGGTTATGGCAAGCTGGGTAGGCAAAGAGCTCGAAAAAGCGAAATCTTTCCGCTGGGCTCTGCATAAGAAAAAAGATCTTTTCTCCAAATATCTTCCGAGATTCGTTAATAAAATGGACGGCTATGGCCCATACGTGGGCGGCCTGTTGCATCTGCTCTCTTCGCCGGAATCGCTGGCCGTAGCAAGGGAAACAAAAAAACTTATGGACGGAAAAGCCTCCGCCGGAGAAATAGGGTTTGAAGAAGACTGCACGCAGAACAGTCCGGAATACCGCCCCGCTCCTTCAAAAGAGCCTGCCGGCTACGATAAAAACAGTATTTATTCCACAGCCGATATCGTATTTTATGCCGCCACCCACTACCACGAAGAAAACGCGCACATAGAAGAATTCGATGCGGAAGCATGCAAAAAATGTATCGGCAGATACGAACCCCAGGGCAACGATGTTCCATGCGTGGGCGACTGCACCGCCGAGGTTCACGAAACGCTGGAGATAGAAGGCGTTAAAACCCATCACATGAATCTTGAAAACTGCGTTCAGTGCCGGACGTGTGAAATCGTCTGCCCGGAAAGAAACCTGCGGGTTAATGCGGCGCTTCATGGGAGCGGCCCAGACTTTTCCGGAATGTAGCTTCCGAAAATCTTTACTTTTACCTCCAAACAGGATTAAAATCCTCCTTTGTAAAATAAAACCGAAAGAGAAGGAAAAGATGACTTTAACCAAAAAAGAGAAAACCGAAACAATAGAACAATTCAAAATCAATGAAAACGATTCCGGTTCGCCGGAAGTTCAGATAGCTCTTTTGAGCAAACGTATCCAATACCTCTCCGGACATTTAAAAACCCACAAAAAAGATAACCATTCCAGGAGAGGCTTGATAGCGCTGGTAAGCAACAGGCGCAAACTGCTTGACTATTTAAAAAGAAAGGAATTCGCAAGGTACAAGCAGGTAATCGAAACTCTTGGAATCAGGAAGTAAATACAATACACATCCCATCCGGAACAGATTCATTCATCCGGACCGCAATTCATTCACGAAGGAGACAGGTATAAATGAAAACCCATGTTGATATTGAACTCGGCCATGCGAGTTTCAGCATAGAAACCGGCGAGATAGCCAGACAGGCCGGCGGGGCTGTTGTCATACAGTACGGAGAATCTATGGTTCTCGCCGCCGCAACAGCTCAATCCACGCCTAACCCCGCGCTGGATTTTTTCCCGCTCACGGTTGACTATCGAGAAAAATTCTACGCCGCCGGTAAAATTCCGGGCGGTTTTTTCAAGCGGGAAGCCCGCCCGTCGGAAAAGGAAACCCTTGTTTCAAGGCTTACCGACAGGCCGTTGCGCCCTCTTTTCCCAAAAGGCTTTTCAAACGAAACGCAGGTTCTTCTGTACGCCCTTTCACATGACGGGGAAAACGATACGGACGTTCTCGCCGTAACGGCGGCTTCAGCCGCTCTGCTGATTTCCAACATCCCTTTCGATGAAGCGGTAAGCGCGGTTCGGGTAGCTCTGATTGACGGCGAGCTTGTTGTAAATCCCACGCTCGAACAGAGAGCAAAATCGACCATCGAAATTATCGTTGCCGGCACGGAAGAGTCCATCACCATGGTTGAAGGCGGCGCCTCAGAAGTTGAAGAAGCTTCGATAGTCGAGGCGCTGGAGTTCGCTCATAATGAAATAAAGAAACTGTGCCGACTCCAGAAAACCCTGCTTGAAAAAGCGGGACAAAGGGAAACGTTGCCGTTTGAAACACCGGAAAAGGATACCGAATGGCACAGCCGCGTTGAAGGCGCGTACGAGGCCGCAATAAAGGAAGCGGTTACCGTGCCGGAAAAAGAGGCCAGAAGCCAAGCCCTCTCGGAACTGAGGGCAAAGGTGATTGAGGAACTGACCACCGAGGAGACCCTCGAAGCGGACAGGCCGGCAATCAAGGATGCCTTCAAGGACATCCAGAAGCAGATAGTGCGCAAGATGATTCTCGAAGAAGGCATAAGAGCGGACGGCAGAAAACTTGAGGACGTACGTCCGATAACTATCCGCACATCGGTTCTGCCGCGAGCCCACGGATCGGCCCTCTTCACCAGAGGTGAAACGCAGGCGCTTGTCGTAGCGACGCTCGGCACAGGCGATGACGAACAGATGCTGGATAACGTAGAGGGAAAAACTTTCAGAAGGTTCATGTTCCATTACAACTTTCCCTCTTTTTCCGTAGGCGAGGCAAGGCCGAACAGAGGGCCCGGCAGGCGTGAAATCGGCCACGGCGCTCTCGCCGGCAGAGGCCTGGAAAAGGCTATCCCCGATTACGACGATTTCCCTTACACAGTAAGAATGGTTTCTGAAATTATGGAGTCCAACGGCTCATCTTCCATGGCGTCGGTCTGCGGAGGGTCGCTGGCCCTTATGGACGCTGGCGTAAAAATCAAGGCTCCGGTTGCGGGCGTCGCTATGGGGCTTGTGAAGGAAGGCGACAAGGCGGCGATTCTTACTGACATCCTCGGCCTTGAAGACGCTCTCGGCGATATGGATTTCAAGGTTACCGGAACGGAAAAAGGGATAACCGCCATCCAGATGGATATCAAAATAAGCGGCATCTCGCATGACCTTATGGGAAGCGCCCTTGAGCAGGCCCGCGTGGCCAGGCTCCATATATTGGGAGAGATGCGGAAAGCCATGCCGGAAGCCAGACCGGATATTTCTAAGCTGGCTCCGAGAATGATTTCCATCAAAGTGCCTACGGACATGATAGGAGCGATTATCGGACCAGGCGGCAAAAACATACGCGCCATTACCGAAGAGACCGAAACCAAGATCGATATCGGAGATGACGCGATGGTAAAGATTTTCGCCGTCAAAAGCGAAAACGCCCAGAGGGCGCTGGAAATGATCGAAGCGATTATCAAACAGCCGGAAATCGGAGAATACTATCTCAGCAAGGTCGTAAAGATTATGGATTTCGGAGCTTTCGTAGAAATACTTCCCGGAACGCAGGGCTTGGTTCACATCTCACAGGTGGCGGACAGGCGGATAAACAGCGTAGATGAAGTTCTCACGGAAGGCCAGAAAATATGGGTTAAAGTTCTTGATATAGACCCGCGCTCCAAGAAAATCCGGCTGAGCCACAGAGAAGCGTTAGCCGACGGAAAACCAGCCCCGGAGTAATCCGGGGTTACTCTCCGGTTGCCGGTTTGCCGGTTTCCGGAGAAGCTCCGTAAAAGCGAATTTCCGGCTCCTGCTCGATAATGCTGTTTTTAGCGGCGAGCCGGAAAAAAAGCTGTAAGCCTTCAAGGTCGTCCGAATTAAGATCGTAACGTATTTTTTTAGTCAAATAATCGCGGCAGACTTCCGCCGGCACGCTAAAACGCGGAGCAATTTCGGAACAGAACTCTTCGGGGTTTTGTAAAGCCTCCCTTTTTGATTTTTCAAGCGCTCTGACGGCCGCATCGGCATCCACTCCATCCCTTACGCACAACAGCGCGAAAACAATCGGCTTGCCGGTAAACGCGAACCATGCTTCGGCGAGGTCGGTAACCCTGTACTTTTCCCTGTCGATGCCGAAAGATTCGTCGCCTATCACAAGGGCGGCGTCGGCCGATTCCATCATCGTTTCAGGGGCAAGACTGCGGGAGTTGATTATTCTAGCCTCTTTCCTGAAATATTCCCCGAACAGTATTTTAAGAAGAGCGGCCGATGTTCGGCTTCTGTTATCGGCGGCCACTTTGCTTATCTCCCATAGGCTCCCGTTCGATACAAGTAGAACGGTGCCCACTTCGCCCATGGCCGCGATGGAAATGCCGGGAACTATTTTAAGGCCGGGTATCGTAGCGAACTCCACCGCAGGAATAAACGCCATATCAAGTTTGCCGTCCCTTAACGAGTCGGCAAGTTTCGCGGGCGGAGCAAAAACTATATCGAAGCCCGCTTCTATCGACCCTTCGGTTAAAGCGAACGTAAACGGACTGGCATTGAGAAAATCATGGCAACCGAACCGGAGCCGCCTGGTTTTCATCCGGCCTTTAAGAGAGAGCGAGAGATTCGGATATTACCGGGTTATACAGCGTATCCCGCCTTACAGGCGCCCTGCCCGCCTCCACTATCATGCTTTCAAGCCCGCTGATAGTCAGCGACTGGTCTGTGCGCGCGCCTGCCGAATGGGTGATTTTTTCTTCTATCACGGTGCCGTCAATATCATCCACCCCGAAATAAAGCGCCAGTTGAGATATGGGTGGCGAGATCATAATCCAGAAAGCTTTTATATGATCGAAATTATCCAGCATCAATCTGGAAACGGCGAGCATTCTTATATCGAGCTGGCCGGTGGTGAAATGCCTCTCCTCCAGCGCCGTATTTTTCGGATGAAAGGCAAGAGGTATGAACGCCATGAAACCGCCGGTTTTATCTTGAAGTTCGCGCAGTCTTATCAGATGGTCTATTCTGTCCTCCGCTGTTTCTATGTGGCCGTACAGCATGGTGGCGTTTGATTTAAACCCGGCCATGTGCGCCGCTTCCATCACCTCCAGCCACCTGTTTCCGGAAATTTTGTTAGGGCAGATTTTTTGCCGAACTTTTTCGCTGAATATTTCCGCCCCGCCGCCCGGAAGCGAGCCGAGCCCGGCTTGCTTCAAATCCAGCAGAACTTCTTCCACGCTCATGCCGGATATCTCGGCGAAATAGGCTATCTCCACCGTCGTGTAAGCCTGAAGATGAACATTTGGGAATCTTTGCGCAAGAGTTGCGATAATATCCCGATAGTAGGCATACGGCAGGCTTTCATTCAGCCCCCCCACGATATGGAACTCGGCGATATCGTCCGAGTAGTTTTCTTCGGCAGATTTCAAAACCTCTTCTATGGACATCGCGTAGGCGTCCGGCTCGTCCGGCTGTCTCTGAAACGCGCAGAAACGGCATTCGTTCAGGCAGACATTCGTATGGTTGATATGCCGGTTGATTATGTAATAGGCCTTGTCGCCGTTTTTTCTTTCCCTTACGATATTCGCCAGCTCGCCTATGGAAACAATGTCCGGCGAATTCATAAGAAAAAGGCCATCCTCGAAATCAAGCCTTTCCCCGGCCTCAACTTTTCGCTTTATCCTGTCCATCATCGCTAGGCCCGGCATTCGTCGCGGAGTTCGTCCGCTCGCTCATTATAATCTTCCAGCGCCTTTTTTACGATATGCTGGGCGTCGAACCGGCCGAAAAATTCATCAACGGCCGTTTCCTTGTTCGCCTCCAGCTTTTTATAATCCTCGAAGAATTTCTTCAGCTCGTTGAGCATGAAGGGAGGAAGCTGGCTTATATCGGTGTAGTCCATATAGGCGGGATCGGTGGTATGCACGCCTATTATTTTGTCGTCTGCGTCGCCGCCGTCTATCATGGCCATGGAGCCTATAACGCGCGCTTCCATGATTGAGCGCGGATGAACCGGCTCCTGGCACAGAACCAGAATGTCGAGAGGATCTTTATCCTCGCACCACGTTTGAGGTATGAAACCGTAATTCGCCGGGTAGAAAACCGCTCCGTACAGTATCCTGTCCACCCTTATGAGGCCGCTTTTCTTGTCCAGCTCGTATTTGACCTTGGAACCCATCGGGATTTCTATAACGGCGTTAACGAATTCCGGCACCTTCTCGCCGGGTAACAGCGAGTGCCAGGGATGAAGAATAGGATGGCTTCTGAATTCCATAATAAATCCTGCCTTAAAAAATCGTTCGCGTGCAAAGTTAAAGTTTCCGATAACCGGATTTCAACCTTACCAGATTATAAATGAAATTTCACATCCATCCCTCGATGAAGCAACTTTTTTATATTGGCTATACGGATATGCCCGACTTATTCATCAAAGGTTGTAATATTAAGGGGGAGATATTTCATGATTGTAATAACAACGCATTTAAACGCCGATTTCGACTGCCTCGCCTCTATGGCGGCGGCGCATAAACTGCACCCGGAGGCCGTAATCGTATTTCCCGGCTCGCAGGAAAAAAGCGTGCGGAATTTTCTGGAAAAAAGCGGTTTTCCGCTTCCGATAAGGAGGCTGAAAAAGTTCGACCTTTCACAGGTCAGTAAACTGGTAGTGGTTGATACGACCTCAAGAAGCAGGCTCGGCCCCATCGGCGTGCTGTGCGACAGCCCGGATGTGGAAATAGAACTTTACGATCACCACCCTGTAGAATCCGGCGACATCAGATTTACAAACGGCCGCGTGGCCCCTCGCGGAGCTAACACGACGCTGATGACCGAAATTCTGCGTGAACGGAATATGGAAATCAGCCCCGAAGAGGCCACCCTGTTTATGCTGGGAATTTACGAAGATACCGGCTCCCTCACCTTTTCTTCCACCTGTGCGGAAGATTTCCGCGCGGCGGAGTTTCTACTTAAAAGAGGGGCCAACCTGAACGTCGTTTCGGACTTTCTTCACCGGGATCTCAACGCCGAACAGGTAAAACTCCTGCACGAACTTTTAAACAGGCTTGAATTCCGCAACATCAACGGCGTTGAAATAGCGTTTGCCATCGGAAGCGCCGAGCGGTACGTAGGCGATATTGCCGTTGTCGTCCACGCGCTCAAGGATATGGAAAATCTGGACGCGCTTTTTGTGATTGTGGAAATGGAAGGAAGACTGCATTTCATCGGCCGAAGCCGAATACAGGCGGTGGATGCGGCTCACGTCGCCGAAAGGTTCGGAGGCGGAGGCCACGCGACGGCATCTTCGGCGACCATAAGAAACATGCTGGTCTCCTCGGCGAAGAGAGCCCTTCTCGACCAGCTCAAAAAAATCATACCGCCCGCGCCGATGGCGGAACAGCTTATGGTCTCTCATGTTATTTCGGTGGGAAGAAAGGATTCCATCAATTCGGTTGAAAAGATTCTGACTCGCCACAGCATAAACGCCGTACCCGTTATTGAAAAAGGGAAACCAGCCGGACTCATTACGCGCCAGATAGTGGAAAAACTTCTCTATCACGGAGTTGGGGAAGCGGCGGTCGAGGAGTACATGCAGACGGAAATAACCACCGTAAAAAAGGATGCCGCCTATGAAGCTATTAAAAACATAATCATTCACCAGAAACAGAAACTGCTTCCCGTCTGCGGCGACTCAGGCAAAATGATGGGCGTTATAGGAAGAATGGACGTAATCCGCGCGATCTATTCGGATTTCCTTAAATCGGCTTCCAGCATGCTATACCCTCACCGCAGAATTCATCGCAACGTGGCGAGAGACCTGTCGGGGGTTATCAGGGAACGGCTTCCCGCCGAGGCAAGGGAAATTTTCAAAAAGATAGCCGACTGCGCCGACAGCATGGGCTATTCGGCTTACGCCGTGGGCGGGTTCGTGCGCGATATGCTTATGAGAAGGCCGAATCTCGATATAGATATCGTTGTGGAAGGAGACGGCATAGCTTTCGCGCGCGAGATGGTGGAAAGATACGGCGGCCGCGCCAAAACCCACAGCAAATTTAAAACGGCCATCCTTGTGCTTCCCGGCGGCAGAAAAATAGACGTCGCCACGGCGAGAACCGAATACTATACCGAACCGGCCGCTTTGCCGATTGTGGAATTAAGCTCCATTAAAAACGATCTCTACAGGCGTGATTTCACGATAAACGCGCTTGCCATAAAACTTAACGGCTCCGACAAAAACCGGTTGATAGATTTCTTTGGAGGACAGCAGGATATTAAAGACGGCGTTATTCGAGTGCTTCACAACCTCAGCTTCATTGAAGACCCGACCCGCATATTCCGAGCCGTCCGGTTTGAAGAAAGGTTTCATTTCTCACTCGGCTCGCAGACGGAAAGCCTCATAAAAATAGCCATCAGGAAAGAGCTGGTTACGAAAATATCGGGGGCAAGGCTTTTTGGGGAGCTTTACCAAATATTCAACGAAGAGCATCTTGAAAGAGCTACGAGGAGAATAGCCAGTTTCGGCCTGTGGGAGTATATCCACCCGGACGTTAAATACGACGAACAGCTCCACTCCCTCATAGAAAGCGCAAGGGAGACCGTTTACTGGCACCGACTGACTTTTGAAAACGAACGTATAAAACCGTGGCGTGTATATCTTCTTTGTCTGTCAGGCCGGCTGGGCAAAAAACAGACGGCCGAGTTTTTCCAAAGGCTCGGCTTCAGCGGCGGTCAGGTGGCGAAACTGGTGGAAGAAAAAATGGCCGGAACAAATGCCGCCGCCTTTCTGGGGAAAGCGAAACCGAAATCTCCGGTGGTAATTTACGAAATACTGAATCAGTTGAAACCTGAAACCATGCTCGCTGTTATGGCCGGCCTTGCCGACCCCGCCGCTAAACATGCCATCGTGGAATACATGACCTGCCTCCGATACGTCAGGCCGAAGGTTTCAGGGCATACTCTTATGAAAGCCGGTTTGAAAAGCGGGCCGTTGCTGGGCATGGTCATGCGGGCGATTCAAAGGGAAAATCTGAAAAATGCCCTGCCGACTGTGGACGATGAAATCGGCTTCGCTAAAAAGTTTTACCGGTTCCTCAAAAACAGCCATGGCCTCAAACCAGCGAGGGTCTAACCCGCCCGTTGTCCGCCGTTATTACCATCCTCAAAAATATGTGATATTCTCGTTTTCAACTGGTACAATTCAATTGCCGGGTCTTACGCGACTCGATCCTGCAAACCCCGCCAGGTCCGGAAGGAAGCAACGGTACGCAGAGTGTCGGGGGCGCTGTAAGGGTGCCCGGCATTTTTTTTATGGGGCGACTGAAAACCGTTCGTTTCGGGAATCGGCTGGTTTTACGGATTCAAATGGAAAACACGAATAGCGACTATCTTGTTCTTGCCAGAAAATGGCGGCCGTCCACCTTCGCCGAGGTAAACGGCCAGCAACACATCATAAGGGCGTTGAGAAACGCCGTAAAGCTTAACCGCCTGCCGAACGCCTATATCTTTTCCGGCATCCGCGGCGTGGGTAAAACTTCCGTCGCAAGGATTGTCGCAAGGTCGGTAAACTGCGAAAAAGGCCCCACAGAGGAACCGTGCGGCGTATGCGCCAACTGTAAGGAAATAATGGAAGGCAGATCGCTGGACGTTATTGAAATAGACGGAGCTTCCAACAACGGAGTGGGCGAAATACGCGAAATAAGAGAGCATCTTCAGTACGCGCCGGTAAAATGCCGGAAGAAAATCTACATCGTGGACGAGGTCCATATGCTTTCAAGGCCGGCGTTCAACGCGTTCCTGAAAACTCTGGAGGAGCCGCCCCCGCACACGCTTTTTATTTTCGCCACAACGGAGGTTTCCAAAATCCCGGACACGGTTCTCAGCAGATGCCAATGCTTCGAGTTTCGGGCTCTTTCGGAAATCGAGATAAAGAAAAAGCTGGCGCAGATAGCGGAAAAGGAAAAGATCCAAATAACCGACGGGGCTCTTGGAATGTTCGCCCGCCATGCAAGCGGGAGTATGAGAGACGCGGAATCGCTTCTGGACCAGATAGGCGCGTACGCCGGAGAAGAGATAGACGAAAAGACCATTGAGGTCGCGCT
>JAJRYM010000162.1 GCA_024275775.1 Nitrospirota bacterium | reverse complement strand
CCGAGCGCGATAACCGACCTCTCAAGTTCACATAACCGTATTACGGCTTTCGCCTCCAGCCGTCTAAAAAAATCACCGCCTTGGTCGGCAAAAATTTCCCTCACGCCAGCGGGCTGATTGCCGTCTTCCGCGTAAATATCTTCTATTACGCGGTCTATATCAACGAACTCTCGTTCAAGCCGTTTGGCGAGCCTTTTGCCGATTCTCGTCTTGCCGCACGTCTTGAAGCCGGTAAGCACGACGTTCCCCGAAAATTTCATTTAAGACAGACCACCTCGATAATTATAACATTTGTATATTACGAACCGCCGTATAAGCTCGCCTTTTCTTATGATTACCACCGTTTCGGCTTTTTCCACCCGGTCGAACATCGGCCTGACTCGGCTTATCATGTCCCGCTCTTCTTCGACCAGATAGAGCCCGTTTTTGCCTTTCTGCGAATCGGGCGGGGGCAGAAAAAAGTAGCGCTGGGCGTTTAAATCCAGAACGTAGGCGAGCATGTGCGGTTTCGTGTAATAGGTCATAAGTCCGGTTAGCTGATGCCGGCTCGCTATAAGGAATGCCGCGTTTATATCCCGCCGGGCGGTGTCGATTTTGCCTGCCAGCAGTTTCCAGCCGTAAACCCTCCTGCTTATTTCGTATCTCTGCGGATGAGGGATTATCGGGTTAACCAACTGCAAATGAAGGAAAGCGAACAGCAGAACGGCAAGAGCAATGGAGCCTCGCCAGAGTTTCCTCACCGCCCCGCCCGCGTCCCATTGCGCCGATAGCTGTCCCGCACAGATGAAAAGCGGTATGAAACCGAGTATCGGCCAGTTGCCTTCCATCCTCGCGCGAAAAGCGTTTAACGCGAAAAATAAAAGTATCGGTGCGCTGAAGGAGAAGAGGAAAAGGGATGATTCCCTTGCCGGATCTTTGCCGTCGAACGATTTCCGGGCAAGCGAAACGAACGCGGCCACAAGAAAAAAGAAAATGCCTATCGAGTAAAGGATTACCTGAAAACCGAGAAATTCCCCGAACAGCGAAAAAGGATTTCCGCCTGTTTTCGCCATCCCATGCCCGGCCTGGAAGGAGAGTGATACCCAGTTGTGGTTCGCGTTCCAGATAATCACGGGCGAAAAAAAGATGAACGAAACAAGAAAAGCCAGCCATGGATGCGGTTTGAAAAACCAGAACCGTTTTTCCGAAATAAGCATGTAAATAAAAGCGCAGGGGAAAAAGAAGAAGGCGGTATATTTGCTTAAAAGCGCGCATCCGATAAGCGCCCCGGCGATAATCCATTTGCCGTACGAATCGGGGCTGGACGGATCGCTTCGCATGGCGAGCAGGAATGCCAGTATGCCGGCCATGTAAAATGGAATCAGCGGCGTATCCGGCGTAGGCACCAGCGCGCCGGCGGTGAAAATAAGCGTTACGTTGGCTATGAGAACGGCGCGGAACCCAGCTTTTTCACTGCCGTAAAGTTCAACGCAGAAACGGTAGATAACGAGAGAGCTTGCCACGGCGCCAAGCACGGCGGCAAGCCGTATGAATACCTCCGAGTCGGAAAAAATCGTCGTGAGGGCGAGAACAAGCGCCACCATCGGCGGATGGTCGTAATAACTGAGGCTTAGATGCCTGCTCCATTCCCAGTAGTACGCCTCGTCCATCGTCAGCTCGAAGCCTGCGCCGACCGCCAGCCGGAACAGGGAGACGAGCAGAAGGAACAGGAAAAGTTTCGTTCGGGTGGAATGCCGGCAATATTTCAAAACGCTGAGATTTTAACATCCCTTGCCGGAATCATTGAAGCGGGCGGTATTTTTTTGTTAAATGGCTTGTGGATAGGTCGGCAGGTTTCATCCCCCGCCTGCGCGCAGTGGATGTCTAAATCTGGTCCATTCTTTCTATCGAATCGAGCTCCACCGTAACGTGCGGTTTGGTCTCCTGCTTTATCGCTTCAAGCGCTTCGTGCGTTGTGGTTTCGTCCACAAGCTCTTTCCACGCTTCTTCGGGCGAGGTCGCTTCCACCTGCACCCCGACCCTGCTGTGAACATATTTTATTTCCGTGAAGTAATTGATTCGGTAAACATACTTTTTTTTCATTTTACGTCCTCCTGCCGGAATTTCGATTGTTGCCCGCTTGTTTCCAATAATAATACAACATCGCGCCAGCTTTACGGGCGGGAGCTTTGCCTATGCGCAAGGAATAGAATCGGCAGAGACGCCAGCTGGACGGCGACCGAAAAAACGATAAGCGCGGTCAGCGAAAAATCGTATAAAAATCCCATAAGCGCACTCCCCGCAAACCACGCCAGCCCGAACGCTCCGTTAAAGATGCCGTACCCGGTGCCGCGCCGGTTTCTCGGCACCATGTTCGCCACCACCGCGCGCACAACCGATTCGATCGCCCCCATGCCGATGCCCCATAAGACCATCCCGGCAAGTATCATCCCGCCATTCGCCGAGAACGCCAGCGGCGCGAAAAAAGATGAAACGGTGACGGCTATCATGAGCGCGGGCAGTCCTTTCCGGTCGTACAGCCGTCCGAAGAAAAGCGCCGAAAGCGCGTCCACCCCCATCGCGCCGGCATAAATCAGCGGTAT
>JAJRYM010000161.1 GCA_024275775.1 Nitrospirota bacterium | reverse complement strand
TGCGGGATGGGACATTCGGAAATGTTCAGCGATATTGTTGCGATGTCTGAAACCGATTTTAACTCGTGGCTGGCGTCGGAAAAGGCGCAGGCGCGCCTCGAAAACGAAAACAATGAAACCATCCAGATCGCTTCGGCGAATGTTGGTCAGTAGAAAAAAGGAGGATAGCAAGATATGAAAGACTGGATTTTTACTACCGACCATAAAAGGATCGGTGTCCTCTACCTGGTCGGCTCCTTTGCGGCCTTCGCCGTTGCGGGTACCATGGCTCTGCTTATACGGATTGAGCAGTTCAGCCCGGGGCCGAACATTACCGAGGATCCGAACATGTACAATTCGTGGCTTTACTTCCACGGCGCGGCCATGATTCTGGCCTTCCTTATTCCGGGGCTTACCGGCTGGGCCGCGAATTACTTCCTGCCGCTGATGATAGGCGCGCCGGACGTGGCTTTTCCGAGGATTAACGCTTTCTCCGTATGGCTCTTCTGGCTTGCCATAGTTATCGCCCTGCTGAGTTTTGTAATCCCGGATCCGCCCGATATCATGTGGACCGGTTACCCGCCGTATTCCGTTCAAACGGAGGGCAATACGGCATTTTATGTCTTTACGGTGCATCTGTTGGGATTCTCTTCCATACTCGGCGCCGTTAACTTCCTTACGACCGTCATTTATATGAGGGCGCCGGGAATGGGCTGGAATCAGCTCAATCTGTTTGTATGGGGAACCGTTGCGGCTTTCGCGATCCAGCTTATTTTCATTCCGGTGCTGGCCGCCGCCGTTACTCTTCTGCTGTTCGATAAATATCTCGGAACGCATTTCTTTGATCCCGCCGCGGGAGGAGACGTGCTTCTATACCAGAACCTTTTCTGGTTTTATTCGCACCCGGCGGTTTATGTAATTCTTCTGCCCGCCATCACCATTCTGGGCGAGGTTATCGCCACCATGTCGAAGAACCCCATTTTCAATTACAAGGCCTGCGTTTACGCGGGCATATGGGGCGTCGTTCTTATCAGCGGCGAGGTTTGGGTGCATCACCTGTACGTATCGGGAATGCCCAACTGGATAAGAATCGGAATGATGATTTCCACCCTGATGATTTCGGTGCCGGTAGGCATTATAGCGATGTCTCTGTGGGGCACGCTCTATAAAGGATCGATTACGTATAATACCGCCATGACGTACGCGGCAGGCTGTATGTTCCTGTTCCTTATAGGCGGCCTTACCGGTATTCCTCTCGCTATGACGGTTATTGACGTAAACGTGAGTGATACGGCTTTTGTTCATGCTCACTTCCATTTCGTTATGGGAATCTTCGCCGCATTCTGCGTGATAATGGGCGTTTACTACTGGTTCCCGAAAATGACCGGAAGAATAGCCAACGAAAAATGGGGCAAGATAGGTTTCTGGCTGAACTTTATCGGCGTAAACCTTACATTCTTCCCGCTGTTCGTGGCCGGCCTGCACGGCATGCCGAGGCGTTATTATGATTACGCACAGTTTGCTTATGATCCGACAATCGAAAAAATGCACCATATGGCGACTGTAGGCGCGTTCGTTGTTCTGGCAGGAATGGCCATCACTCTTCTTAACTGGATCGGTTCCGCGATTGCCGGCGAAAAAGCTTCCGCCAATCCGTGGAATTCTAAATCCCTTGAGTGGACCCATACGGAAATAATTCCCGGCCCGGGCAACTTCAAGGAGCCGGTTACCGTATCGGCCGACTGGACGCCGTACAACTACGGCAAGTAGCTCTTTAGAAGAAGCGGGGGCGGTTGCGCCCCCGCTTTTTTTATTTCCCGAATTTAATGAAGGCCGGTATTGCCTGATGCCGGTATCTTCTTTTTCATTATGTTGATTGACTGCTACCGAGGTATTCCCGATAATTAACGCCATGAATTCCACTCTAAAAACCCACGGCCCGAAACTGCTCCTGGGAATTACCATATTATTTACGTACGCTCTTCTGATAATGGGCAATGTGGTTACCAGCACCGGCTCCGGGCTTGAATGCCCCGACTGGCCGCTCTGCCACGGCACGGTGAATCCGCCCAAGGAAATCGGTATCTGGTTCGAGTGGGGGCACCGCCTGCTGGGCGGAATAACCGGCACGCTGATAATTTTTTCGGCGATTTACATGATTAAAAAAACATCGGGCGCGGTAAGCTTCCTGCTGAAACTCGTCGTAGGGCTTGTCTGCGTGGTGGTAGTGCTGGGCGGGATAGTCGTTTTAACCGAGGCTCCTCTGCTCGATAGCTACAAAAAGGTTATGCTTGTTTCAAGCCATATAATAATAGCCATACTCATCTTCACCAGCATGATTCTTTCATTCCGCGCCACTTTCGACGGTGGTGAAAATAGGGAGAAGGTTTATAGTCTCTGGCTTTTCGGAATCGTATTCTTTCAGGTGATACTCGGCATATTCGTGCGGTATTCGGGCGCGTCTCTATCCTGCCCGGACTGGCCTCTCTGCCAGGGAAGCGTGCTCCCTCCGGACTACAGCTCCGCAGTTCTGCTACAATACGTTCACAGGCTGTTTGCGTACGGCATATTTTGCCTGACGCTCTGGAGGGTGGGCATGGAGTTAATCTCCGGTCAAGGCCGCGCGGCGCCTCACGTTTTAACGTTTTGCCTGGTTGCCACGCAGGCCACGGTAGGGGTTTTGATGATTTGGACGAAACTTTTTCTTCCTTTTGTAATTTTGCACGGTGCGGTCGGGTTTCTTGTGTTGGGCTGGGTGACTTTCCGGGCCGGGCCGTATCTTGTTCCGCCCGTAGCAGAGGTGGAAGCATAACATCGTGAAAAATCCGGTTTTGAATGCCGGCATACGCTCCGACAGAAAATTTCTCACTGCCCTGTTTATGCTACCAAAACCGGGAATCGTACTTCTTTCGCTCGTTGCCGGATGGACGGGAGTTTACATCGGCTCCAACGGGCATCCCAATTCCGACATACTTTTGTGGACGACCGTCAGCCTTGGGCTTGCCACCGCCGGCGCCGCCGTTCTTAATAATTTTCTGGACAGGGATATAGATACCGTAATGCAGAGAACCCGAAAACGGATACTTCCGTCCGGGCTTCTTCCAGCTAACTTCGCTTACGGTCTCGGCACTCTGCTGGTGGTGCTATCTCTTATAGTTTCCCAGTATTACCTCGGAACGCTTGTTACTCTTCTAACAGGCGCGGCGATTTTTATTTACGTTGTGCTGTACTCGCTTTACTTCAAACGTACAACGCCTATGGCAACCCATATAGGAGGCATTTCGGGCGCCCTCCCGCCCATAATCGGATACACCGCCGCCCATTCGGGACTCGACCTGAACGCGCTCATTCTTTTTTTAATCATAGTGGTATGGCAACAGCCTCATTTCTGGGCGCTGGCCCTGAAGTACCGCGAAGATTACGCGCAAGCCAACGTGCCCATACTGCCGGTCGCAAAAGGTGTATGGGCCACCAAAATAAGGCTTTTTTGGTGGACGCTCGCTCTTTTTCCGGTAACCGCTCTTCCATGGTTTACAGGCATGTCGGGCTGGTGTTATCTTGTGTCCGCCGTGGTTTTAACGGCGGTCTATCTGGGGTTCACCGTGAGATTTATCGTTTCGCACAGGGACAAGGAGATGTTCCTTTTTTTCTTTTCCATTTTTTATCTCGGCGTCCTGTTCATTGTGATGGTATGGGACATGACATGATTTTTAAGAGGATTTTTTAATGAAACGCACCAACACCGGCAAGTGGTTTATTCTTTCCATCATTTCCCTCGGATTTGGCGGTTCATTCGCGTTTCTCATAGGCATGAGCCGCGCTCCCGGAGTGTCGAGGTTTTTCCCCGAAGATTATTTCAGAAGGGCGCTCGTAGGCCATGTCGATCTTGCCATAGTTTGCTGGCTGTTGATTTCCGCCATAGTGCT
>JAJRYM010000160.1 GCA_024275775.1 Nitrospirota bacterium | reverse complement strand
GGAAAAGTTCAAGGCGCTTGTTAACGAGAGAATAAACATTGAGCCATACAGCGATAGAGTTGTCAGAATAAGCTTTCAGTACAGCAACCGTAAAGCGGTCTTCACCGTGGCCGATGACGGCAAAGGGTTCGACTGGCGCGGCTACCTGCAGGGAGGCGATATTGAAGGGCTTCTTCAGGGCTATGGCAGGGGGCTGATGATAATGGCCACCTTCGCGTCTTCGATAGAGTACAACGACAAGGGTAACGAGCTAACCATCACGTTCGAGCTTTAGGGGGCGCGGTCAGCTTCCTTCGCCGGCTCTCCGACGGTGTGGAAAACGGTTTCCTGCGTCTGCGCGGTTATTGCCGCGCCGATTGCTCCGTTGAAGGCGGGATGCTCCGGCACGAGAACCCTTCCTTCGCACCGCTCGGCAAGGAACTTCGTAACCGCTCCGTTTCGCGCCACGCCGCCCGTTACAACGTAGGTGCTGGAAACGAATCTTTTCATTAGAGCGCTCACTCTGGACGCGACGGACAAATTGGCGCCAGCGCAGATGCTTTCTATCTCGACCCCTTCGGCAAGTTTGCCTATCACTTCCGATTCGCCGAATATGGCGCAGGTGACCGACAGCTTCGCCGGATTGTGGCAATATCCCGCGAGTTCTTCCACCGTTATGCCGAGCATGCGGGCAATATTCTCAAGGTACCTGCCGGAGCCTGCCGCGCATTTGTCGTTCATCAGGAAATCGTCCACCAGCCCGTCGCGCACGCGGATGGCCTTTGTATCCTGCCCGCCTAAATCGATAAGCGTAAAGTCCAGAAGTCCCGTCTGGTACCGCGCTCCTTCGGCGTGGGCGCGGATTTCCGATATCACTTCCGCTCCCTGTATCCTTACGTTGTGGCGGCCGTAACCGGTGGCTACAATCCGGCCGAAAGACGACTGTGCGAACTGCTCCAGCCTGCGTATATCCACCCCTCCCGAAACCGCCCTGCAACGGCGATAAAACATAACGGTATCCACTTTATCCATCACGGCCCGCCCGTCTTCGAATCGGGCGAATTTTACGTATCTACTGCCGACGTCTATCCCCAAAGCGTTCAGCATCCCGGCCTCCCTAACGCGGAAATTTTCAGGGAGAGCATCTCGCAAAAACTTTCCAGCCTCAACTTCGTGCGGGCGTCCAGCTTTTGAGGAGCGTCCCCTTCCACAGTAAGAAACGGAATATTCCCTAAATGTTTTCGGAACATCACGTCCTCCATCTGGCGATGGCAAAACGACTGAACGTAATGAATCACTCCGTGGATATCCCGTTTGGCTATTTCCTCTTTTATGTCCCGTATGCGGGAAAAAACATCGTAAGGGTATGTGTAAAGAAGGTAGCGCTCCACGATGTCGTCCGACCGGAAAGGCAGGGTGAACTGCCTTTGCACCTCGTTGAAGACGACGCGCGCGTTGAGGGTTTCGATAAATTCATAGAGATCTCCGATGATTGGAGGCACGCCGATAAACGCCAGCCTTAACTGCTGGGGCAGTGCGGGCCTTTGCCTCGCTTCTTCAAGAAAACGGCCGCATTTTTCCTCGAACCTGTCCGGGTCGCCTTCCATGTCGGAGCCGTTTACGAGGAGCAGATGATTTTCAAACCCCGTCACCCTGTTTTCCTCCCATGTGAGGCGGTCGATTTCCCACAGTTTGCTCCTAATGCTGTCCAGCCTGTTCATCCACTTTTCCGCGTCCTCCATCGATACGCCAACCCATGCCGCTAGTTTTTCCATCTGTTTTCGCAGGAGGGAATGATCGCGGTCGTAAGGATACGCGAAAGGTATTAGGGGCATCCCTTCCGATTGAATTATTTCAAGAAGAGTTCTGGTATGACTGCAATCGCCGTCGCTTACCGCGACGATGGCGTCCACCATGCCTGCCCTCGCCGCTCCGTACATACCTTTTATCCAGCCGCATGAAGCTCTCGGCAGTCCTTCCGTCTCGGCCAGCTCGATAAAACCCGAACTGTTGATATCCGTTACGAAGATGTTGTTCAGATCGACCGGCGCAAGACCCGCCGCGAAGATGAACTCGGACGGGACGGTTGTGGTTATCCCGATGCGCTTCATGCCTACCCGATTAAAAGGCCTGCTTTCGGTCCGCAGGCCTGCCGTCACCGCCTGTCCGAATAAGCGAAACTATTTTTTCTCCTCCTGCTTAGCGGGAGGGATAACGATGTAGTTGGACATCGACCCGCGTTTAATCACAAGAAGCATCGACTCGTCCTTGCTGGTTTCGGAGATTATCTTTTCAAAGTCCGCCAGATTGGAAACAGGCTTTCTGTTCAGCTCTATTATCACGTCGCCAAGCTGAATGCCGGCCTTAGCGGCGGCACTGCCTGGGTCTATATTCGCTACGAGCGCTCCGTCCGTCGATTTCAGCCCGAACCGGTTCTGCAGGTCTGGAGTTATATCCCGCACGACTATCCCGATATCGTCGGCCCTGTCCACCATCTTTTGCTTTGCGACGGTTTCTCCCATGGCCGTTTTGAGGTTCCCCAGTTTCACGGCGAAGGTTTTCGGCTTGCCGTCGCGGAGAATTTCCACATTAACCGTCGTTCCAGGTTTCTTGGAAGCGACGGCGCGGGGCAGTATCTCGTAACTCTCGATTTTCACATCGCTGAATTTCGTAATAAGGTCTCCGCGCCTGATGCCCGCTGTGGCGGCCGGCCCGCCGGGCGATACATCGCCCACCAGCGCGCCCTTGATGTCTTTCAGGTCAAGCGCGTCGCGAAGCGCGGGAGAGAGCTTTTGAATAACCACTCCAAGCCAGCCGCGCTGAACCCCGTTTTCGGATTTAAGGTCTTCAAGTATGTTTTTGGCCATGTTTATCGGCACGGCGAATCCTATGCCGATGTTTCCGCCCTGATTGCCGGGAAGAATGGCGCCGTTGATTCCTATCACCCTGCCGTCAAGGTCTATAAGCGGTCCGCCGGAATTGCCGGGGTTTATTGATGCGTCGGTCTGTATGTAGTTGTCGTATTTTCCCGCGCCGATCTGGCGGTGAAGCGCGCTTACCACGCCGGCCGTAACCGTATTGGAAAGGCCGAACGGATTGCCAATGGCTATAACCCATTCGCCCACTTCAAGCTTGTCGGAATCGCCCAGTATGGCAACCGGCAGATCGCCGTCCGGTTCGATTTTTATCAATGCTATATCGGTTTCAGGGTCGGTGCCGATGATTTTGGCGTCGTACTCTTTACCCTCGGGCAGTTTTACCCGCACTTCGTCGGCCCCTTCGACAACATGATTGTTTGTAAAAATGTAACCTTTTTTATCGATTATGAACCCGGAACCAAGCGATTTGCGCGGAAGGGGAGGTCCGAAACCGCGGAAGAACCGTTCCATAAATTCGCGGTACTGATCGTTGCCGCCATGCGGGATAGCCCGCTTCTTCGGTTTCTGGGTCGTATAGATGTTAACGACTATAGGTTTTACCTGTTTAACAATATCCACAAAGAGGTTGCGGGGGTTGAAAGCAGGCGGCGCCGCGAATGCCGGCGTTTCTCTTTTGAACTCTCCGGCCATAAAACCCAGAACTACGGCTATGACGATGACGGCAAGCGTTTTTCTCTGCCTTAGTGTAAAATCCTGGGTCATTGCTAGTACCTCCGAAAAAAATTCAAATAAATATATTATCACAACCGATTCATGGCATCGGTTTATTAAAGACTAAACTTACCGGCTAACCGCCACATCAGGTGCGGCTGTTCATATCTGCCGCTTTATCTGTTACTTAATACTAGAGCATACAGTATGCCAAAAAATAGTCTTTTAATTTCAATGTGTTGGCAAAAATATTACTTGCAGATGAGATGATTTTACCTCAACGCCTTTTATTTTATGTAACGTTTTTGGTCTGGTGCTGGTGGCAGTCGTTTGATAATTTACAAGCGGGATGGCCGGGCGGAGAACTGAAAGCTGATTTCTTTTGGTTTTGTTAAAGAGTCTGTTCGTATAATATCTCTATTATGATTTCACGAAGCGGAATTTTTGTTCCGGCGCTGGCGCTGGTTTTTCTTATCTGCCTGGCGCCCCCCGTTTTCCCACAGGAGGAGGAAAGCCCGTATCCGGAGACGATAAGATCTAGCGATATTGAGGCAATTCCCAAAACACCGATAAGGCATAACGACGATAAGCGCGTTTTCCGGCCGGGCGAGGTTGACCTTACGCGGCACGGCTATTTTCTGGATCAGAACGGAAACAAAATTAACATGGTCGATTTTCTGGGGAAAATCGTACTAATGGACTTTATCTACACCGGCTGTAAAACAGGCCACTGCGCTTACCTGAATAATAAGATGCGGTTCATTAGCAAAAAATTCCGTGATGAGCTCGGAACCGAGCTTCGGCTCGCCAGCATAACGTTCGATCCGGAAGTAGATACCGTGGACGTACTTAAGGAATACTCGGCAACCTGGGCGTCGGACCCCGCGCGGTGGGCGTTTCTCACCGGCACGCGCGGCGACATCATGGACGCCATGGAAAAGTTCAACATACTTTTCATGTGGGACGCCGCAGACGAAAGCTACAACCATTCAATGCGAACGATATTGATTGATCGCTCCGGCCACGTCGTGCGCGAATATCACGGGATGGGCTACAAGCTCCAGAGCGTGATAAACGATATCAAAGCCCTGCTGGACAACCGCTCCCTCCCACCGCAGAGGTAACCCTTACACAGTCCGCCGGCTACTCCTCTTTTTCGTTAACGGCGGAGAGGGCTACCGGGATGAAGTCGATAAGGTTGGAGGCGGACATCGAAAGATGGTCGTTTTCTTCCGTATAGATATTGGCGGCGAGTCCGTGCAGGTAAACGGCGACGCACGCGGCGTCAACAGGTTCCAGCCCGCGCGCCAGCAGTCCGCCTATCATTCCGGCCAGCACGTCGCCCGTGCCGCCGCTGGCGAGATTCGGGTTGCCTGTAGGGTTGACGTACGCTTTGCCGGACGGGTCGGCTATAACCGTCCGCGCCCCTTTGAGCACCGTTACGCAGTTGTACCGCGCCGAAAACTCCTTGGCGGTGCCGAGCCTGTTCGCGTTTATTTCCGCTGTTGACGACGCCCCCAGAAGTCGCGCCATCTCGCCGGGATGCGGCGTTACGACTATCGGAGCTTTAGCTTTTTTTAGAATATCGGTATTGCCCGCAAGATTGTTTAGTCCGTCGGCGTCTATGACCATCGGTATTTCCGCCGAGGCTACGACTTTTTGCATGAAGGCCGAGCCGGTACCGCTACGCCCCATGCCTGGGCCGACCACCAGAACCGATTTGCCGGTGGAAAACTCCAGCAATGTTTCCGCTTCCGTTTCGTCGAAAGCGTCACTGCTCAAGGGAAACGACATCACTTCCGGTATGCCCAGCTCGAACCTGCGGGCCACTTCCGCCGGCACGACCGCAGTTGAAAGCCCCGCGCCGGTTTTCAGCGCCGCCAGCGATGCCAGCCCGACTGCGCCGCCCATGCCGATAGTGCCCCCGGAAACGACAACGTGGCCGAAACTTCCCTTATGGCTGGCAGGCGACGGAGCGGGAAGCTGTGAGCTAACGTAATCGCCGTCCAGCATACGCGCGTCGCACTCCGATTTATCCAGCAGTTCCGGCGGGAAACTTATGTTGACCGCTTTCAGCCGTCCCACCGATTCGGCTGACGGGTAAAACATCATGCCGGTTTTCGGAAAACCGAAACTTACCGTTGCGTCCGCGTGGACGTGAAGCCCGTAAGCGTCGCCCCTGTCCGAGCAGAGTCCTGTGGGGATATCTATGGCGAGGCAAAACCGTTTCCACTCGTTGATTTTTTCGACCGCCGTTTTATATATCCCTTTAAGCTCGGAGTTTATGCCGGTGCCCAGGATAGCGTCTATCAGCGCGTCGGCGTGCCGGATGGCGATTTTATGTTTGCGCAGGTCGGTATCGGTGAGGAACTCTTTTATCCTTCCGCCCATCTTGCGGAAAATTTCCATGTTCAGCCGGGCGTCGCCTTTCAGCGCGCCCTTTTCCGCCAGCAGGTAAACGGCAACGTCCACTCCGCGAAGATGCAGATGGCGGGCTATTACGAACCCGTCTCCGCCGTTGTTTCCCTTGCCGCAGAAAATTCCTATCCGCTTTCCGTCAAGGGAGCCGAAAGTTTCTTCCAGAAAGCGTATGGATTCCAGACCGGCGTTTTCCATGAGGATGGTTTCGGGGATGCCGTATTCCTCAATGGCGGCGCGGTCTATCTCGCGCATCTGCGCGGTTGAAACGATTTTGAGCATGCTAAAACTTTAACATGAAAAAGAGAAAGAAATACGCCTGCGGGGATCTTGCGTTATGCAAACGCCCGCCCCCCGCCGGCGATTCAAAAAGATTCGAAGGTTTTTCGGCTATTTATTTTTTGCCGAGTACCGCGTCTTTGCAGGCTTTCGCTATGCGGAATTTGCAGACATTTCTGGCCGGTATTTTTATCTCTTCGCCGGTCTGGGGATTTCTTCCTTTGCGGGCCTTGCGTTTCTGTACAAGAAGCTTGCCCAATCCCGGAATGGTGAACTCTTTTTTGGCTTCCTTGCATGCCAGCGCAACAAGCTCTTCAATAGCCTGAGTCGCCAGTTTTTTGGTTGTACCAAGTTTCGCCGCGAGATGATCGGCAATCTGAGATTTGGTCATCTATTTCCCTGCCATTTACTTCCCCCTTTTCGGATTTGAAATTATTGAAAGCTATCTAGAAACGCTATATAGATTACAAAAATATACAACTGTTTTGCAAGAGTTATTATTAACGATTAAGCCAGAGGGCGGAAGCGACGGCGTGCTTTTTTTCATGTGAAATGGAAAGGCTGAAATCTTCCTGTCTCGCCTCTGGGAAGAGCTGTTTGAATTTTTCCGAAAATGAAAACCTCGGCGGCTGTCCTTCGTCGCGCAGTACGACGATATCCTTCAGCCCGAAATCTGTAAAACCGGTTCCGAGCGCTTTGGAGAACGCTTCCTTGGCCGCGAATCTGGAAGCGATAAATGGAGCGGGGTCTTTCATCTTTTTCGCCCGCTCTATTTCCGCGTCTCCGAAAAATTT
>JAJRYM010000159.1 GCA_024275775.1 Nitrospirota bacterium | reverse complement strand
CTCGAAAGGAGGCGCCGTTATAGGCATCGTGAACGAAACCGGAATTCCGGTAAAGTTCATAGGAATCGGCGAAGGCATCGACGACTTTCAGATGTTCGACCCGGAGATGTTCGCCGAAGCAGTCCTGTAACCGGCACCAAGCCGCGTTGCCGGTTTTGCGCTCAGGTTGCACCTGAAGTAGAAATCTTTAAGTCCCCATCTCAATTTTTAAAATCCTCCATCATCGAAACTGTTCGGCTTCTGGTTATTTTTGCAATGAAGGGCGGCTTATGCTTTGCAGTAAATTTTTCTATTTTCGGAAGGGCTTTAATAATTAAATCCGCCATTTCCGACCCCTGCAAATTCTTAGTAGCAAGCGTGAAAACCATGGCATTAGCTTTCCTTACAGCAAGTTTCTCAACACTATTGTATTTTATTCGCTTATCTTTCGTAAAGATTACCCACTCTTTATCCCCTACTACAGAAAGCCACTCTTCATCTTTTGCATTTTGAGGAAAGTGATCATCGTGGACTTCAACTGAAACCCCTTTTTCTCTCAAAGCATTTGCGATTATTTTCTTTCCAAGACAACGATCGATGAAAAAGGTCAAAAGTTCAGGCGGCTTCGACGGATAGCTCACATCTAATTGCTTCTTCAACTTTGATTGGCTCGCACCCATAATCATCAGCTAAACCATTGATTGATTCGCCTGCTTTGTAACGCTCGGCTATTATCGATGTCGCTATCCCCGTCCCCGACAACACTGGCCGCCCAAAAGAAACTAATGGGTCAATCACAACAACTTCCGGTTCTGACATTTCCTTCTTCCTCGTGTAAGGATAGAGTTTTATAGGAACTCCTTGCGCATCTCTTTTAACACGCTTAAGGTGGGCATTGAGTATCTCTCTGATTGCCATCTGACCATCTTCTGAAATGTTGATTAGCTTACCAAACTTTTCTATAAAAAGATCCGCTCCGTCTGTTTTAAACTTATGATCTGCAAGCGGATGGGCAACAGGAAATTTCCTCTCCACATACGACAGCGCACCTCTTACTTTTGGGAATGCGACATTATGTTCTCTGCGAATCGCATCCAGTACATGTATTTCCACTAAGTTAATGAACGAAAGAAGCCGGCTCTTTTTATCAGCCATCTTAATAACCGGATGAAAGAACTTTTTACCAGATGCTGTCTTGTAAGTTCTGCCCATAGCCCATGATCGTAATGTTGCGAATGGGATCCTGAGGTAATGCGCGGCTTCCGGGATGCTATACGCCGGTAATATTCTTGGATCAGTATTATCTTGTTTAGTCTTTGATTTTCTCATAATCAGGATCTTCTGTTCCGTGTTCGCTCTCTGTACTTTTTTATGCCTGGCCCCCAGCTATCAAGAGCTTTACGGCATACCCCCTGTTTGAATTTCGTAATAAAATAATATCATATTTGGCGGCGGAAGGGAGGAAACCAATAGATAGTAGTATGGCATATTAAAATTGGTTTTTTTAACCTTGAAACCATTTTACAGGGTTTGCGCCGTTATTTCATCCCTCGGTAGCCGTACACCTTATAGAGATAAAACGTGCGGGCGTGCTTTCCCCGCCGCGTGATTTCAATCGTTACCGGTTTGTCCGCGCGGTCGAAATTGTAATAACCGTCGGGGCCTCCTTTGAACATTGCGTTGGCGACGAAAATGAAATTCGCGCCTGCCTGCGGTTCCGGCGGGTCGAAAAAATCGAACTGGTCCAGCTTTTTACTGAGCGCGAAAACAGGCACGCGGTCTCTCACGGCGAAAGCTATCGGGCCGGAAAGAATAAAGGTGCGCGACGCCACGAACTTCGGCTTGTCGGCAGGAAGTTCGCCGTAAAGCTTTTCAATGCGCGGGCCGACTTCATCCCATCCGTAAAGCAGGTTGGTTATATCGTACTTCGGCTTCATCGGAAGGAACGGCACGAACACCTGCACGTAAAAAACGGCTATGAGAGCGAACGCCATAGCGAGAGAAGCTAGGCTGAATATTCTGAACTTGGCTTTCCCGTGAAGATAGGTGAAAGCCCACCCGATAAAGACGGCCAGAAAACCGAAAGCCGTCCAGTGCGGTTCGCTTTCCTTCGTCCAGAACGTTATCAGGAGAAAGAAGGCGAGCGGCGGGGCCGACAGCCAGAAAAGCGGAATGAACCTGCTGTCTTTTTCGGCAAAAACCTTTTTACCCATAAGGTAAACCGAATATAAAAGAGCCGGCCACATCAGCGGGGAGTAAAAGAGAAGCTGGCCGCCGAGCGCTTCGGCCATATGTTTCAGCGTGAAATGCGCGCCGACATGCCTTGTTTCCAGATGGAAGCGGAAAGAAGGAAAATCGTTAAGGTAATTCCATGCGATAACCGGCGAAAAAATCGCCAGCCCCAGAACTCCGCCAAGATAGATATGAGGCGCTTTCAGATGGTGCCGATATTCCCGATGCCATGCCAGCATTAAAAGAGTGGACGGAATGAGAGGCACGACCATGTATTTGCTCAAAAGCCCCAGCCCTATTACCGCGCCTGCCGGATACCACAGAAGTTTTCTATCCTCTTTCAATATGACAGCCACGATATGGATGAACAGCATCCAGAAAAATGCGGCCGGTATATCTGGCACTATCTGAAGACCCCCGATGGCGAAAACCGGGCAGAGTATGAACATCGTCAACGCCCAGAAGGCTACGCGGGCGTCGTTGAAAAGATAAATCGTCAAGCGGTAAAGCAGATAGCAGGTGCCGATAAAAAGAACAAGCGAAGGCAAGCGGGTGAAAAATACGTTATTACCGCCTATCTCGTTAAAAAACCTTATGAGATAGGCGACCATCGGCGGGTGGTCGAAGTAGCTTAGCGCAGGCCGCCGCGACCAGAGCCAGTAATATGCCTCGGCTTCCCCAAGCCCGGTCTGCCCCATTACAAGAAGCCGGTAAAGCGAAAACAGCCCGACAACCGCGATGGAACGGTTCCGCCAAGTTTTTTCCATTTAGACCGCCATAAACGGAATGCCGGCGCGGTCGCAGATGGACACGACTTCCTGTCTGTCAATCACGAGGGTGCGCCCCGCCTCCACGGCAAGGCCGCCGGCTTTGCAGTCGGCCAGCAGGCGCGCTGTCTGCGCTCCTACCGATGGGATATCGAACCTGAAATCCTGGGCGGGGCGGCTTGTTTTTACCATAACCACTCCCGGCCCGGCCAGCTCGCAGGCGCGGCGGACGGCGGCGTCGGTTCCTTCAACGGCTTCCACCGCGATAACCGTAAGCTCCTTTACAAGCACGGTCTGCCCGATATCCATACCGGCCATCTTCCGGCAGATTTCATAGCCGTATGCAACATCTTTCCGCACGGCAGTGGACGGTTTCTTTTTGCCTACCTGCCCCTTTTCCGGCAGGAGGTCGGGAAGCCAGTCGGTCTGCTTTTCAACAGTAAACCCCATCGCCTCAAACTCGCTGATAATCGCCAGCATGATGTTCGAATCGCTTTTCCCCAGAAATTTCGCCATGATTTTCGTAGCCGTCATATCGAAAAGCAGGTCGCGGAAAGCGAGTTTTTTTTCAAACTTCCCGATAAACAGAATTTTCTCAACCCCCCGCTCCCGAAACAGTGAAAAGGTTTGGCCCGCCTTTCCGAGGCGATGGAGATGCGCTTCCGCCATATTTTCCAAGCCTTCCGCCACATCTTTTTCGAACGCCACCGCCACAACCGGAACATCGCGTGATTTGGCCGTCTCACAGGCCAGCAGGGGAAGGCCGCCCCTGCCGGCTATTATGCCGAGCGGCGCGGACAAGCTCATTCGGAGTCGTTAAACCTGCGGAATTTTTCCAGTATCAGAAGTGCGACTTCAAGCGACCTCAACTCTTTTTCAACGGAAACCCGCCGCTCCGTTCTTTTTAAGATACAGTCAACCAGATGCTGAAGTTCAAGTTTCAGCGGGTTGTGGCTGTGGATAAAAATGCGCTCCCGCCGCTCCGCTTCCATGTAACGCAGTTCTTTGGCGCCGGAGTCCTGCCCCGATGCTCTCAATTCGTGTTCCGAAGCCGCCATTCTGTGAACGCTCATTTCCTGATCGGCGAAGTTGAGTTTTATGTACTTGTCCCGGCAGGATATCGTCATGTTCCGCACCTTGTTTTGTGTGGCCCGGCTGGCGGTGATGGTTGCCATACAGCCGGATTCGAACATTATCTGCACCATAACAACGTCATCCCTGTCGGTGAAAACCGATCTCCCCATTACATTGATGGCCTTTACGTTGGAATTCACCAGATTGAGAATTATGTCCACATCATGAATCATCATATCCAGCACCACGCCGTCGCTCGCCATCCGCTGGTTGAAAGGCGCCAGCCGTCTGGACTGTATCAGTATCGGGTCGTCAACCAGTTCCCGCAATTCATGCACGGCGCCGTTAAACCGTTCTACGTGCCCCACATGCAGAACAAGCTCTTTTTCTTCGGCTAGCCTGAACAGCTCGCGGGCGTCATCGTAACTCCTCGTTATCGGTTTTTCGACGAGCAGGTGCGTGTTCATCGCGAGGGCGTCTTTGGCGATTTCATAATGCAGGCTGGTTGGAGCGGCTATGGTGGCCACGTCCACATGTTCGAGAAGTTCACGATGGTCGCTGAAGTATTCCACCCCGAATTTTTCTTTTATAGCCAGCCCGGCCGCCTCATTCGTATCGGCAACCCCGACCAGTTTCACATCGGGAATTTCGGAATAGCAGTTTACGTGGAACTGCCCCATCCGCCCAACGCCTATCACACCGGCGCGCAATCTTTTTTCAGTCATAATGAATGGAGATTATAGCAAACAGACCGTAAATGTAAAAAGCATGGCCGGGTTTCAGCCCGCCTTCTTCGCGTCCTTGAACCGCTTTTTCGGCACGGGAACTTTGATGACAAGGCCGACGGGCGGCTTTTCTTCCGGCTTGTAGGCGTTCATAACGGCCACTTCAAAAGCCAGCCCTTCATCGCCGCTGACTTTCCGGGCGATTTTCCGGAACGTATCCCCTCTTTTCGTTCTGTATGTTTCAAGCCGGTATTGCGGGCCGGTTCGCCTTTTACGGTCCAGCCGCCCCCATGATATACCCCTGATGGCGTTAAGATATTTTTCCCTGTCGATGGAAACCGGCATCCCGCGATTGACGAGAATTCTGGCTTTTTCATCGTCTCTTATGATTCTCTCAATCGTATCAGGGTGCGTGGCCTGAAAACCGTGATACGCCACGCCGCTTACCCTCTGCTTGAAACGGAGCGTCTCGAACATTTTTGAACTTTCTCTCGGATCGTAGCCCGCCTGATAAGCGTAAATCATGCCGAACTCGTCCGACTGCATTTCATACTTCCGTCCGTAACCGAGCGAGCTCATCCGCGAAAGCGCCGAACCGGCAACCATAACGGACGGGCCGCCGGCAACCGCGGCGGCAAGAATCAGCAGGGTATCCTTGAAGCTTTTATCCTGCTGTTTGAAAGCGTGGTGCCCGACAACGTGGCCGATTTCATGCCCAAGAACGGCCGCCAGCGCCGCTTCGCTATCCAGATACGCCAGCATGCCGGTAGTTATATATATATATCCGCCGGGCAGGGCGAAAGCGTTCAGCATCGGGTGCTCAAGCACGGTAAACCTGAATTTGAATTCAGGATCTTCGACGGAAGAAAGCACTCGCTGAGCGACCGATGAAACGTATTTCTGTACCGCAGGGTTTTTTAAAACCCGGAATTGCCTTCTTACCTGTTTATCCACCTGCGCGCCTACCTTTCTTTCCTTTTCTATCGAAACCGGGAAAGCGGTGCCGGCGGAAAAAACGAGAAGTAGAAGAGTGACGAACAGTCGTTTCATATGTTTATAATAGCACCTTTCTGATACAAACAGATGATGGTAACGCATGATAAATAATAGCAATGAAGGCTTTGGCGGAATCAGCCGAAGCTACGACAGAGCGCTCGTAGCCATTCTGCCCGTGCCGCTGGAAACTACCGTTTCTTACGGCAGGGGTACAGCGAAAGGGCCTAACGCCATCATTCAGGCTTCTCCGAACGCCGAGCTTTACGATTTCCCGACCGGCAGGGATTATGAGCAAATGAAAATCGCCACTCTTCCCCCGCTCGATATAAAAGGAAGCGTCGAAGAAGTAATGGACAGGGTGGAATCGAAGGTAGCGGGCATCCTGGCGGACGGCAAACTTCCGTTCCTAATAGGCGGGGAGCATTCCGTTACCGGGCCTGCCGTAAGGGCAGTAGCGAAACATTTTGCCGGCGGCGTTGGCGTGGTGCAGATAGACGCGCACGCCGATTTAAGAGAAAGCTACTCCGGCACAATTCACAGCCACGCTTCCGTAATGGCGCGCGTGCGGGAAACCGCGCCGGCTCTACAGCTCGGCATAAGGAGCTGTTCAAAGGAGGAAGCGCGGCGGATAGCATCCGAAAACCTGCCGGTATTATCCCCCGCCGAATCTCTGCGGGAAGAAACGGTGCGGGAGCATCTTTCGCGCCTGCCGGAAAAAATTTATCTTACAGTGGATATAGACGCCATGGACCCTTCCATCATGCCGGCCACAGGCACGCCGGAGCCGGGCGGGTTCGGCTGGAAGGAAATCAACCGGCTTATCGACATGGTGGCCGGCATGAAAACGGTCGTCGCCGCCGACCTGACGGAATTCGCCCCAATTGAAGGAATACGCGCGCCGGATTACATCGCCGCGAAACTCGCGTTCAACATCATCGCGGCCTTTCCGGGTATCATGGAATGATGGCGCAAAACCAGCTTGCTCTCGACTTCGACAGCCCATCCGCGAAACCTGCGGAAAAGCGGGTTGTGGTGTTCGATATCGAAACGCAGAAAAGCGCGCAGGACGTAGGCGGATGGGGCAACAAGCAATTGATGCTGGTGGCCGTGGCGGTAACGTTCGATTCGATTGAAAACGAATTCAAGGTTTTTTTTGAAAAAGACGTGCCGGAACTCATCGCCCTTCTGAAAAAGGCCGACCTCGTTATCGGCTACAACTCGAAAAATTTCGACTACGCAGTTCTGGCGGGCTATACCGACGAACCTCTCTGCAAAACGCTTCCGTCGCTCGACATTCTCGAAGAGGTGGAAAAAGCTCTCGGCTTCAGGATTAAGCTGGATAACATCGCATCGGCAACGCTTGGAGTCGGCAAAACGGCGGACGGCCTTCAGTCGCTCCAATGGTTCAAAGAGGGGAAGCTCGATTTAATAGCCGATTACTGCACGCAGGACGTGAAGGTAACGCGCGATGTTTACCTGTACGGGCTGGAACATAACCACCTTTTTTATACCGGCAGGGGACGCGTGGGGGCGAAGAAAAAAATCCCGGTCAACTTCCAAAAATAAAGGTAAGCCTTCCCCGCCCTTCGTCCGTCTCCGCGACGCTTCTCCGTGGCAAGTCGGCGTGGCAAGCAAGGAAGGGATTCAGTAACATAACGAGGGCTCCGCAGGAGGCCGTGGTTATCTCGTGAAGAGAGATTGCTTCACTAATGTTCGCAATGACAGCGCAGGCGTGGCGAAGGCCGGAGATTGCCGCGTCCCGCCACACGGCGGGACTCGCAAAGACAGGTCGTGAAAACCTTTATATTGACGCGGGAGACTGCCCCGGCATAGTGCCGTGGGATTATTCGCTGGCGATTTTCGCCAGCCG
>JAJRYM010000158.1 GCA_024275775.1 Nitrospirota bacterium | reverse complement strand
TGCCGTGAATCAGGCGGTTTACCTGACATCAACAGCGGGCGTTATTTCACTTGACGCTACGAACACGATTTCGAATACGGTTGTGCCTTACGTTATGGATGCTCATTACCAGACGGTGGGCGCTGTTATAACCACCGCTACCGTTACTGAGCAGAGCATTCGTCTTACCGGCACGTTCAGCGCGACTACGACGACACTTCCGGCCGATCCGCTTGGAACGGGAAGCTCCGTTTATCATGTAACCGGTTCGATTACCATAAGTAGTGGCAAGACAGTTTCGATAGACCCCGGCGCCACTCTAAAATTCGATACGGGACTGGGAGTAACGGTAAGCGGAACGTTGAATGTCGGCAGTAGCACATCCACAGTTCCTGTAATCTTCACGTCCATTAAGGACGACACCGTTGGTGGCGACACGAACGGCGACGGCACTGCCACGACTCCCGCGGCGGGCGACTGGAGCAGGGTTTCTTTTGGTACCAGTTCGGCCGGGACATGGTATGACGCAGAGGTTAGGTATGCCGGTTCCAGCAGTGGTGCTGTGTATATCCAATCTTCGCCGTCATTTACCAATCTGATAATAAGCGATTCAAGTACGTACGGTCTTTATATAGAGAGTCGGGCTACAGCGAACCCTGCTTCTCCTTCGTTTACGAATCTTACGGTTCAGAACCCCGGCCAGGACGGCATTTACATTGATACCTATGATTATTCTTCATGGTGTTGCTGGAGTAGCGCTACTTACCTAGGTACTGCCCTTCCGACCTTCACTACGGGGACCATTTCCGGGGTATCTGCGAGCTACAAGGCGATTAACCTTTACGGTTCGGGTACTAATCCAACCGTCTCCGGGTTCACTGTAACCGGCGGGGGCACGAATCTTTGGGTTGATAACGGCGCTCAGGGAACGCTGTCAAACAGTATTTTAAGAAACGGAACTACCTACGGCGTATATCTGAACACGACCGGATCCGTAACTTTGACCAACGATCTGGTACTGAACGCAGGCAGTGAAGGTATATTTATAAACAACGTCGGAAGCGGAACCATAATCGAACAGAGCCAAATACGCGGTAACGGGGCCGGAGGCGTGAATATCGCTTCAACGGTTACAGCCAATCCAACATTGCGGAACAACCTCATCGTTGAAAACACGAGGCTGGCTACTGGAGCGGCCGGTATTAACGTAAACGCCAACGCTACGGCGACGGTGCAAAACAGCACCATCGCAGATAATACGCATCAGTCCAACGTCACCGCCGGCGTTGTGACGACAGCGGGCTTCTTCGCGGACGCCGGCTCGACGGTTACTTTGACGGATAACATCATCGCGTTCAACACCGATAAGACCACGCCCGCAACAAGCAACGTAAACATTTCCGGCACGGCTACGGCAACGGAATCGAATAACCTGACCAATGACGGCACCCTTTTCGGCACCGGCGACCTGAACGGTGACCCGCTGTTCGATGGCAACTGGTACCTGACAGTGAGTTCGCCGGCAATAGATGCAGGTTCAAACCTGTTCTCGTCATTCACCTTCCTGACGTCCTTCACATACGCCGAATCCGCCGCTGTGGATTCTCTTAATGTGGATATGGGTTATCATCATTCCGCCGCCGCCTCGACGGTAAGCGTGGCGAACTCAACGGTAACGCCGGCAAGTACAATCAATGCAGGTAATGTTGTGGTTACTATTACGGTTACACCGAAAGACGGCGCCTCCGCCACAATCGGTTCGGGGCTGAAGGTTACGGCTTCTCTGGGAGCAAGCAACAGCGGCGCGACAATCGGCTCTATACAGGACATGGGCGACGGCACCTACGAAGTGAATGTGGACGGCACCGCAGCGGTGCTTGGCAATACCGATACGGTTACAATTTTGGTGGAAATCGTAGGCGGTACAACCGAATTGCCTCCCCCCGCATCGATCACGTGGTGATGTTCGGCCGGTATTGAATGATGCCCGGGGCCGGATTAGCTTCGTCCGTCTTCGCTAAAGCTTCCTGCTCCGTTCCGCCTCTGGCAGAACTATGCAGGGATAAGCCGGCGGGACTCGCAGAAACTTCGCTTTAATTATTATACGCAAGGAAGCTCGTTTTAGCTTCGCGATGCTACGCAGAAACAGCCTTTGCTTTTTATATGCGTCGGTAAGGCTATTTTCGAACCGGCACAGCCGTAAAGACCGAGGGATGTTAAGATTGTATTTTTAATAGATCTCAATAACGTTATGCGTTATGCTAATAGTCGATGATTAAAAGTTTCAAGTGTCGAAACACGGAAACACTGTTTCATCGGCAACCGTATAAAAAACTGGCGGGAGATATAAGGAAAATCGCCAGAAGAAAACTTTTGATGATTGATGCCGCGAGCAGGCTTGATGATCTCAGGGTTCCGCCTGGGAACCGGCTTGAGCGACTGAAAGGGAAAAGAAGCGGGCAACACAGTATGCGGATAAACGATCAATGGAGAATATGTTTTGCATGGAAAGATGGAGATGCCGTTGATGTGGAGATATGCGATTACCATTAGAATTGCGAGGATATTGAGATGAGCCGAAAAATGAAATCCATAAAGCCTGGAGAAATACTTCTTGAAGAGTTTATAAAGCCAATGGGACTGAGCCAAACAGCCGTTGCCCGCGGCATAGGCGTTCCGCCACGCCGCATTAACGAGATAGTTCTCGGTAAAAGGGTTATAACATCGGATACTGCTTTACGGCTGGGAAAATATTTCGGCGTAAGTCCGCAATTCTGGCTGAATCTTCAGGCAAGATATGATCTGGAAACAGCCAGTGATAAACTTGGCCGAAAACTGAACCAAATCAAAACCGTCAAACCGGCAATTGTTACCGTTTGAAAAAACTCGCTAAATTATCCATAAAATGGCTGTCTGCTTGTGTAAGAGTCGTGCACTGGGAAATGGTGCCCGGGGCCGGAATCGAACCGGCACAGCCGTAAAGACCGAGGGATTTTAAGTCCCTTGCGTCTACCAGTTCCGCCACCCGGGCGGTGAAATCGTCTGATGGGATTGTAACGGATGACCGGCCTTCCGTCACAAAAAAAGAGATTACCTTTCTGCGGCAGGTTTCATATAATTGAGAGAGGTCATTACTGTTCGATCATTACAACTTTGCGCTAAACTATTTTAAAAATGAAAATCACCAAACTGTTTTTGATGTCTCTTATCGCCTTGATGATGGCGAGTCCGGCGCATTCGGCGGAAATTCCGGGCGCAAAGGAAACGGCCGTCTTTCCAAAGGCTTCCGTTCCAAAGCATAGCTCTTCCGCGCCTGTGGCCGTCGAGGTTATTTTACCTTCCACAAAGTTTGAGGCCGGTAAAAGCTACCCGATACTGTTAAAAGTCGTCATAGAAGAGAGTTACCACACGAATTCCAGAGAACCGCTTATGGAAGGGCTCATACCGGCCAAGGCGTTATTTTCCACATCAGACGGCAGAGTGACCGTCGGCAGGGTAACGTATCCCAAGGAGGAGATTAAAAAATTTAGTTTTGCTGAGAAGGCGCTTTCTGTTTACGAGGGAACCGTTTATATAGGAACAACCCTTACTTTTTCGGGAGATGTCAAAGAGCCGGTAACCGTAACGGCTACCCTCGATTATCAAGCATGCACCGATAAGGTATGCCTCCTGCCGATGCGCGCGGAAGATTCGGCCGTTGTTGAAATCGGGGCTGGCGGCGCGGCGATAAATCAGGCGGATTTCGCCCGGTTCGCGGAAATGCAGGATACGGGAAAAACCGTCGGCTTTGCGGATAAACTTGCCGGAGCCAGCGGGATAGGCCTTCTGTTGCTGGTGTTCGTAGGCGGGCTGGCGCTCAACCTCACGCCATGCGTTTATCCGATGATTCCGATAACGCTCGGCTATTTCACGTCGGTTACCGGCAAATCGCGCGGGCAGACATTTCTGCACGCGGTATCGTACCTGCTGGGAATGGCCGTGATGTATTCCGTGCTGGGCACCTTCGCCGCCGTAACCGGCGCGCTATTCGGCGAGATGATGCAAAACAGTTTCGTGGTGATGTTTCTGGTTCTGGTTATGATCGCCCTCTCTCTTTCAATGTTCGGTTATTACGAGATACAGTTGCCGTCCTCCATGATGCGGCTGACTTCCAAAACATACGGCGGCCTTTTTGGCAGTCTGTTTATGGGGCTGACGGTTGGGATTATCGCCGCGCCGTGCGTCGGCCCGTTCGTGATAGGGCTTCTTACTTTCGTCGGCGAAAAACAGGATCCTATGCTTGGCTTCATGCTGTTCTTCCTGCTCGCGGTCGGCTTGGGTCTTCCGCTGGTTACGCTGGCGGTTTTCACCGGCTCGATTCAGTCGCTCCCACGCGCTGGCGAATGGATGGTATGGGTAAGAAAGGTTTTCGGCGTGATACTGCTGGGGATGGCGCTGTATTTCTCCCAGCCGCTGTTGCCGCATGGCCTGCTTGGGCCTTTAACGGCGGCGCTTGTAGTGGCCGGCGCGGTTTATCTGTTCATCGTCGGCAAAGGAACCGGAGGAAAAATTTTCCGGGTTTTCAGGGTGGGCGTACCGCTTGCGATGGTTCTGGCGGGAGTTCTCATCATTCAGGCAGGCGCAACCGAAAAGCACGGGGTGAAGTTTACGAAATATTCAAAGCCGGTTTTCGAGGATGCCATAAGCGGAGACAGGCCGGTTGTGCTTTATTTCATGGCCGATTGGTGCGTGCCGTGCCGTGAACTGAAGATTCATACGTTCGGCGATGAAAGAGTTCGTGCCCGGTCGGGCGAGTTTGTCGCCCTGAAGGTTGACCTCACCCGCATCGATGAGATGAAAAAGAAACTTAAAAAAGAGTTCTC
>JAJRYM010000157.1 GCA_024275775.1 Nitrospirota bacterium | reverse complement strand
GTTATGAACCGTCCGTTCTCGGCGGAGATATACTCCGGCTTGTCGGGATTGCGCCCATTATATATAAACACGCCTTTGAGATCTTCGGTATCCGCCGATTTTTCATTAATGAATATAACCGTGTCTTTTATACGGTCGAAGAAAACCCTTTCTTCCAGGGCGAGCGATATTTTTTCCGAAAGAATTTGCCTTAAAAGTTTTATATATTTGTAATTGCCGGTGTGCTGTACCTTGACGGCCAGGAAAAGATCGGCGCCGTAGATCATGAGCGCGAACGCCGCAACCGGAAGCAGAAAGCGCTGAAACCCGATGCCGCCGGCGCGCATGGCTGTTATTTCGTTGTCGGTCGAAAGTCGGGCGAAGGTTATCAGCGACGCGAGCAGGAGGGAAAGGGGAATCGCGACCGTCAGAAAGGCCGGAGAGATGTACATCAGAAGCCGCCCAAAATCTTCGAGGGATATCCCTTTGTTGACCACAAGACGGGAGATGAAATGTATTTTTTCCAGATAAAGAACCGCCATGACAATACAAATACCGGTCATGAAGACCATGGCGAGCTCCCTGAATATATACCTGTCCAGAATTCGGATTTTCATAAAACTGCTTCGCGGCGCCATAAGCGGGTATTTTACATTCAAAACGGGTCGAATGCCGATAAACAGGCCGTTTTGGCAGATTATTTACGGACGTTCTGCGGTGCAATTGAGGTAAAATATTTTTATGACAAACGGAATCCCGCCGCTCCGGACAATCGGAATAGCCCGCAGCTTCACCTTGGACGGAAGGAAAATCGAAATCCTTCGAGGGATAGACCTCTCCGTTTCGCGGGGCGAAATAGTGGGGATTACCGGCGCTTCCGGAACGGGCAAATCAACGCTGTTGCATCTGCTCGGCGGGCTTGACAAGCCGGATAGCGGGGACGTGCTGATAGACGGGGAGAACATAGCCGGCCTTAAAGATGAAAAAATATCGGCCGTCCGGTCGGAAAAGATAGGTTTCATATTTCAGTTTCATCATCTTCTGCCGGAGTTCACCGCGCTTGAAAACGCTCTCCTGCCCGCCATGATCGCAGGCAGGAACGGCGCCGCCGCCAGAGCTAAGGCGGAATCCCTTTTTGCCACGGTCGGCCTTTCAGACCGCCTTAACCACAGGCCGGGCAAGCTTTCCGGCGGTGAACAGCAGAGAACCGCTCTCGTGAGAGCCCTTATGAACGACCCCCTCGTACTGCTTGCCGACGAACCGACCGGCAACCTGGATGAACATACTGCGGCGGAGGTTTTCGCGCTGATGCGCAGGATAGCGGCGGATAACAGCGTCGCGACGGTTGTTGTTACTCATAACCTGAAACTGGCCGAAAAGATGGATACGGTGTATCAGCTTCACGAGGGCGTTCTGGCAAAGAGGGAAAACTGATGGAAAAGAATTCATCCACACTTACGGAAGAAAGCGTCGATTCCAAAACAGAGCTTTTGCCGCTGTACAAAATCATTCTCATTGACGATAACGTCACTCCGCAGGATTTTGTAAGCACCGTCCTTCACAGGTTTTTTGTTCCAACCCGCGAGGAGGCGAAAAGAATAATGCTCGAAGCCCACAATACCGGTTCCGCGCTGGTTGCCGTCATGCCGCTGGAGCGCGCCGAGTTCAAGGTGGAGAAGGCCCGCGAATATTCCCGGATGTATTCCTACCCGCTTACTTTCACAATCGAGCCGGCATAGGCCGGCCTGGCGTAAATCAGTTGTTTGCGTCGGGAGGTTTCAGGCGGTTTTCTTTTATCAGGTCGGAACTGAAGCGGATGTGCGCGCGGAGGTCTTCCTGAAGAGTCCGCGCGGTTGCCGGCCGGGAATCAAGCAGGTTTTTCGCGGGCGCGTTCGATATGGAATAAAGAGCCAGCGGCCTTTCGATGTCGGATAAAAGCATCATCCCTTTTTTCTGGTAGATGAACAGGTCGCCCCTTGGAAGCACCATGTCGTGTTCCCCTTCCGAGAAAAGGGATTTCCCCCACGAAGTGAACGGCCGTGAGATTTTTAGAGCGTCCACGACCGTCGGCAGAACGTCCAGTTGCGATACCGGAGTAGAGATTTCACCCGGCGCTATGAGGCCGGGCGCGAACAGCAGAAGGGGAACCCTGTAGGACTCGTAAAGCGAGCCGGATGTGGAGGGGCCTTCGGTATGGTCGCCGACTATTACAAAAAGTGTTTTTCCGAAATAGTTTTCCTTTTTGGCGGCCTTAAAAAAGCGCTCCAGAGCCCAATCGGAATATTTCAGGGAGTTCAGAAACGGCGCGAAAGGCACCGACCTGTCGAATTTTTTAAAACCGCGCTCCGGGAAAGTATAGGGGGAGTGAGAAGTCAGGGAGAAGATAACCGCAAGAAACGGTTTCTTCATTTTACTGAACTCTTCGTTGGCCCGTTTGAATGTGAACTCGTCGTAAATTCCCCAAACGGGATCCTGGTTTTCATCGGTAAGGGTGAAATCGTCCCGCGAGATATGTTTCGAGAACCCAAGCCTTTTAACGAGGCCGTCGAACCCCATGGAGCCGGGCCGCGCGCCGTGAATGAACATCGTCTCATATCCCATGCGGGAAAACAGAGCGCCCATCGGTTCGAATCTCGTCTGGTCAAGAAGCCCTCCCTGCCCCAGAACCATCCCCTGCCACACCGGAAGCGACCCCATTATGGCGGCCAGCCCTTCGATGGATCTTTGGGCGTTGGCGAAGCAGTTCGTCGCGAGCAGTCCCTTTTCAGCCATCCTGTCGAAGCCGGGCAGGGCGGAAACTTCGCCGCCGAGTTTTTGCGAAAACTTGGCCGACCAGCTTTCCATAACGAAGATGACTACGTTGTAACCCAGCCTGTCGGACGGCTGGTAATCGTATCTGCGGTAAAGAGGATATTCGGGATCGACAGTTTCCTTTTTAGTATCGATAAGGCTTGCGAAGAACCCTTCTCTTTTTTCATCGGGAACGTTCAGGGAGTCCAGATACGCGAATCGTTCTTCCCCTTTCAGATTTTTATACAGAGTGTTAAAGGTGGTGTAAATTCCGTTGAGGCTCAGGATGCCAAGCTCCACCCTTTCGTTTTGAAACGCGTTTTTTACGCCGAGCGGTTTGAACTGAAGGCCGCCCCGGATGGAGATAACGCTAATCCCGATAATGAGAATGTACGCCGCCGGCGAGGCTATCGCGCTTTCCTGATTAGGGAGGATAAGTTTTTGCGTCCGTTTCCGGAAAAAATATTTCACGAAACGATGGTATAAAACAGCGTACAAAATCATGAAGAGCGCTACGTACAGAATTTCTATCCCGTAGCTTTTCAGGCCGAGTTTTATGATTACATCCAGATCCGTAAAGGTGTTGCCTATCTCGAACGTAATGTGCCTTTGCGTAAAGGCGTAATAGTTTATGTCGGCGTAGTCGTATCCTATCAATACAATTTCCCATGCCAGAAGCAGGTATAAAACCGTTTTGACCAAAAGTGTTCTTTGGAAAATACCCGGCGCGAAAATCAGCAGAATGAAAGGAGCCGTAACAATGCAGGCGGTGGCAAGATCGAAGCGCAACCCTTTAAGGAAGGCTATCAGTATGGCTTCGGGCGGCGCCGAGGAAAAGGCAATACTGTATTTCATGAAAAACAGTATTCTTCCAACCGTAAGGACTGCGATAAAGAAAAGCAGAACGGCGAAAAACAGACTCAATCTTCTGGCCATTAAACCGGCTGTCCTATTTACAGATTTTCATTCTGCCGGCGAGCGTTATACGGAAGTCCGTGCAGTCGGCGAAAAAGGATGTGTAGTCATCGCCGTCCACCTGCACCGGTACCGGTTTTCGCAGGGCGAATGTTATCGGCGGCGCGGCCTGTTTCGCGCCGGGGTTGAAAAAGGTTGTCCCCAAAACGGGGCGGTTAAGTATGAAAGAAAGAAATTTCAGTTTCGATTCGCAGTAGAGCGCTTCCAGCTTGCCGTCGGAATGGGAGCCGGTCTCGCTTAAAACGGAGCCGCCGCCGTAGCTTTTAATATTGTTGAAAATGATATTGAAATAATCTTTTCCGTTGCCGATGACGTTAACCTCCCTGCCGCAGGCCAGAAAAAGCGGCAGGCCGAGCATCACCCAAAGCCCCATTTTGAAAAACGGGATTTTTAGAACCGGATTTTTGCCCAGCCACGCAACAGTTTTCTCATAAAAATTTACTACCTTCGCATCATATCCAAATCCCGCGCTGTTTGAAAAACATACTTTGCCGTTAATGCTGAAAACATCCAGCTCATCCCACTCGGGACTGTTTGCGATTTTCATCAGAAAGGAAACGATGTCCGTTTTTCTGCCGTACAGCGCGCGGTGCAGGTCGTTGCCGGTTCCGATGGGGTACACGGCCAGGCCGTTGCGAAAAGATGTTCGCATGAGCCCGTTCACCGCCTGATGCGCGGTGCCGTCACCTCCGCAGACTACCGCCACGTCGGATTCCAGCACCTCTGCGTCAATCCATTCGCCTTCGTTTCCCCGTCCCGTGAATTTCACGCAGACGACCGCCTGCCGCAGATTCGGGTTTTTTTTCAGTTCCCGCTCTATAACGGTGCGAAGCTTTATTCCAAGGCCGTTGCCGGCCACTGGATTGATCAAAACCGCAATTCTTGTTTTCTTCATTTTCAGATTCCCGTATCGTAATTGTAGAATTTTACCATTATGTTCCGATACTCGAATAATCGGCCGCCAACCGGCCGTAAATGCGATAAACTTATCCTTGCCGGTAGTGATTGCGCCGGATTATAGAAGACCATATCGGAAAGGGAAGATATATGAGTTTTGCCGCAAAACTGAAAAAAAGGCTGGAAGCTTCGATAAAAGCCAAACGGGATTTTTTGGAAAATGCCGAAAAACTGGCGGCTGTCGATAAAATCGCCGAAGTCGTTTTAAACGCCTATAAAACCGGCGGACGCCTTTATATAGCGGGCAACGGCGGTTCCGCGGCCGACGCTCAGCATCTTGCCGCCGAATTCGTAAGCAGGCTGGCTAAAGACAGAAACCCGCTTCCGGCCGAGGCGCTTACGGTAGACAGCTCCATTATCACCGCCATCGGCAACGACTACGGTTTCGATAAAATCTTTTCGCGCCAGGTGGAAGGGAAAATGAGAGCCGGTGATATATTCCTCGGCATAACCACTTCAGGCGCTTCCGCCAATATAAATAACGCCCTGAAAACGTGCAGGGAAAAGGGGTTCACGACCATTATTTTCTGCGGGCGGGACGGCGGGGAAGCGGGAACGCTTGCCGATTACCGCCTCATAGCCGACGGCGATGAAACGAGCGTCATACAGGAGCTCCATCTAGCTCTCGAACACGCGCTCTGCGCCTGCGTGGAAGACGATCTGTTCGGGGCGTGATTCCGTCTTCGCTCTTGCGTCTATTGACTTGCCGGCGGTTTTTGCTATCATCACACACTAATGAAAGGGAGATGGAGTTCTCCTTAAAAAACGCTCGCCTGCGAAGCTGATGACTCCTAGGTTTTTACTAACCTTTTGCGTAAGGAGTTGTCGGAATGAATAATCATATTTCATTTATAGCGAAAGCTTCCGATTCCAAAGAAACATCATGGCGGTAAGCCTCGCGTTAATCGCTCTGCTTGGCCTGTTCGCCAATTACCTTTTTGAAAAGGTAAAACTGCCTGGGCTTCTCGGCATGCTGTTCGTCGGCATTCTATGCGGCCCGTTCGTTTTCGATATCATTCAGCCTGAGCTCCTCAAGGTATCTGCCGATTTGAGGATGATCGCCCTTATCGTGCTTCTTCTTAGGGCGGGGCTTGAACTGAGGCGGGATACGCTTAACAGGGTCGGCCGTCCGGCGCTTTTACTTTCCTGCGTCCCCGCCACTTTTGAAGGCGTTGCCATAACCCTTCTCGCGCCTTCTCTTTTGGGCATAACCTATCTGGAAGCGGCCATACTCGCTTTCATCCTCTCCGCCGTTTCTCTGGCCGTGGTCGTTCCGCTGATGATAAATCTGATAGGCAAAAACAGGGGGACCGAAAAGGGCATCCCAACGCTTCTTTTGAGCGCCTCGTCGGCGGATAATGTTTTCGTAATCCTCATATTCACCACGCTTCTTGGGATGTATTTCGGCACAGGCGGGCCGGTGTGGCTGAAACTTCTGGAAATCCCCGAATCGATAATCCTCGGCATAATCGTTGGCGCCGTGACGGGCTACATTCTTTATCACGTCTTCGAGCGGTACAAGCTGAGGGCCACCAAGATGACGATAATCATAATCTCGGTGGCCATTATGCTTATCTGGCTGGAGGAGGCGGTTAAAACAAAGGTCGCCATGTCCGCTCTGCTTGGAGTCATGGTGGTCGGCCTCATCATTCTGGAAAAAACGGAAATACGGGCGCACAAGATTTCCCGGAAACTGGCCAAAGTCTGGATATTCGCCGAGATACTGCTGTTCGTGCTGGTAGGCGCGCAGGTGGATATTAAAGTCGCCTGGACAGCGGGCATCGCCGGGTCCGTTCTGGTTTTTACCGCTCTTATCGCGAGGAGCATAGGCGCTTACATATCTCTTGCCGGCACAGATTTTAATTTCAGGGAAAAACTTTTCTGCGTTATTTCATACATCCCGAAAGCTACCGTGCAGGCCGCCATAGGCGCGGTGCCGATGGAGATGGGTGTTGAAGGCGGGGATATTATCCTTGCGGTGGCCGTGCTTTCGATACTTTTCACCGCTCCGCTCGGCGCGATAGGAATAACGCTTACCGGCGAAAAATGGCTTTCCAAAGACCCCCCTCCTGAAAAACGGCTTAAGACCTGATTTCTTACCGATTAAACCTGCTTGTGCAGGGCTGTTTTTTGGCAAACTTGCGGTTCCCTGCTATGTTTTGCATGTAACAGGGCGATGCAAAGTCTCACTTAATCGTAAGGACAGGCGGACTAATTTTTTCGACCGGAACACGCTTCCATTCGGCACGAAAGAACCGAAACCTGATTTTTGTATCTAACAGGACAAATTATGGGGTTACATTGAAACGGAGATTTATGAGTTCATTTGTTCGCAAAGCCGTGCCGGTTTTTTGTGCTTTGCTCGTTGCGGGGCTTTTCCCGAAACCGGCTTTTGCCACGCAGGTGCTGGATGCCGAAAGCACCAAAATCGCCAAGCATGGCGTGCGCTCGTTTCTGGCCGGGCATTACAAGTTCGGCGAACAGATATTTCTTAATTATATAAAAAAGCATCCAGACGAACCGACCGGATATTTCCTTATGTCCGGCCGGTACGCCGAAATGATAACTTTGCGGCATGACTGGTCACTGATGCCGGCGTTCGAAAAGTACGCCAAGCTAACCATTGAAAAGGCCCGCCTTTACATTCACCAGCATCCTAAACAAACGCTTGGATACTTTTTTCTGGGCAGTATTTACGGTTATTACGGCCTTCTGCACGGGCAGAGGCAGGATATGCTACAGGCGTTCACCAGCGCCCGAAGCACCATTAAATATCTGAAGAAATCTCTTGAGCTGGATCCGGAACTTGCCGACGCCTATTACGGTCTTGGAACGGTCTATTACTACGCAAGCAAAATGCATGTCGAAAGAGGCGGGATTACGGGATGGTTCGTGAAGAAATTCATTACCGACGGCAAGGATATGCGCCGCGAAGGGCTGGAAATGATACGCAAAGCGGCCGAAGCCGACGGCCTTACCCGCGATTTCGCAAACGGAATTCTTCTCTGGATATCGCTGAATGAAAGGCGCTACACCAGAGCGCTGAGTATTGCGAACGGAATGGCCGAGCTGTATCCGGCCGATAAACGGCCGTATTGGGTGCTGGGTAGAATCCATCTTCAACTGCGCCAGTGCGATAAAGCCAAGAGCTATTTTGAAACCATAACAGACATCATAAATAAAGAAGGACTGCCTTTGAAACGCTTCCCGGAGGTAAACAACGCTTTGGCCATCACCGAAATATGCCTGAACATCAACCGCTGGAGCGTTTCGAAGACACAGGGTAAGATACGCCGACTGAAAAGAGCTATTAAAAAGGACGAAATGGTATGGCTGGAATATTCGAACGCGGCGGATGTGAAAAAGGACTGGAAAGGTTTGCTGAACGGTGTTTCACACTGCGTGGCGAAAAGAAAATCGAATTCCGCTTACGTTTGCCGGTTTCAGGCTGGCGCGAACGTGCGGCTAAGGAATCTCGGCTGGTAAATGCCGGACTCTGTCGGATTATTTAAATGGCGATAAAAGCGATATTTCTGGATAGGGACGGCACCATAAACGAAGAGAAAAAATACGTTTATCAGACCGAGAAATTCCACCTTATTCCCGGCGCGCTGAAAGCCATGAAACTGCTCAATGAACGCGGCGTGAAAATATATATCATCACAAATCAGGGCGGCATAGCCCGCAGTTTTTATACCGAGGAAGATTACCGTAAGTTGACGGATTACATGCTGAAACTTTTCCGAGAGCACGGCGTACGGATTGAGGATGTTCTCTATTGCCCCCACCATCCCGACGGCAATATCCCAAAATATACGAAAATCTGTTCCTGCCGTAAACCCGGCACCGCCCTCATCGACCCCATTATCGCGCGGGAACGGTTTCTTCCCGAAGAGCTGGCTATCGTGGGCGATAAGAATACCGATATTGAAACCGGCCGCAAACTCGGGATGACGACCTACCTTGTGGAAACCGGCTACGGCGCGGCGGAAAAGGAAAATACAAAAGCCGATTTCATAGCGCCTGACGTTCTGGCCGCCGTTAAGAAAATCTTATCCCTCAATAGCTAGAAAGCCTCTCTTCAACGCGGCCTGAAACTCTCTTCCGCACGGCTTCGGAAAGAGTGCGGCCATAGACTTAGCTAAACGCGGCCTTAAACTTTCTTCCGCACGGCTTCGGAAACCCTGATGCGTTCCCTTACAAGGCTTGCGGTATGAACCACCCGCACACCCGGCGCGAACCGTCCCGAAAGTTCCGATAACTGCAGACGGCACGAGGGGCACGCCGTGGCCACAACCTCCGCACCGGAATTTTTTACCGATTCGGCTTTCTCTCTGCCGATTTCAAGCGAGTCGTCGAAAAATTTAATCGAGAAGGTGCCCGCGCCTCCACAGCACGCTGAAGCGTTTTCCATCTCCATGAACTCCACGCCGGGCAGTTTTTGCAAAATGTCGCGCGGCTCGGCGGTAACTTTCATCCCCCGCGAAAGGTGGCAGGGGTCGTGGTAGGTGACTGTTAAGGGGTGGTCGGCGCCGTTGATGAAATCAAGCCTGTCCCATAGTTTTTCAACCAGCAGTTTTTGGAAATCGATTATCTTTTCGGAAAAAGCTTCCGCTCTCTTCGCCCCCAGAATCTGCGGATAAATTTCTTTGAGCACCGACCCGCAGGTGGCACAGCTGGTTACTATGCAGTCCGCCTCGCAATCCGTGAAAAGCCTGAAATTCTTTTCGGCCATTTTCTTTGCGCTTTCCCTGTCGCCCGCGAACCATGCCGGCGCGCCGCAACAGACCTCCCCTTTCAACAGGATTACCTCCATGCCCGCAGACTGCATGATTTCGATAACGCTTCTGCCCGCGTCCTGATAGACGGAATCGGCCATACAGCCGGTGAAATAGGCTACCCGCATAAACGGTTTCCCAGGCGGGCGGATAATCTCCGGGTAATCGTTCTTCAGCCGCCTGATATGAAAGTCCGGTATCGTCTTTTTTCTTCCTCTGCTGACGAACGGCAGGATTTCAAGCGCAGGGAGCAGGCGGTACAGTCCGGAGGCTATAGTCATAAGCCCGGCGAACAGTGTAAGAAGTGTTCTGTTCGGCAGTACGCCGGTGAAGATCCGGTTCGATATAATGCCGCCGCCGAGTTTCCGGCGGATGTCGCTCCTCGCGGCGGTTATCACCTTTACCGGGTCGGCGCCCGCCGGGCAGACCTCCACGCAGTTCATGCAGGTTAGGCAGTGGTCGAATTTGCGGGCGATGCTTGTATCCGGCTCTAGTTCTCCTTTAAGGATTGCATCGGCCATAACAACCATGCCGCGGGCGGAATCGTGCTCCATGCGCGAGAGGGAATAGGTGGGACAGCCTGCGTGACAGCCCGCGCATAACACGCATTTCTCGATGAGGCTTTCCAGACCTTTCAGCCCGGCGGGAGACTCCGATGCGGTTGTATTCATCCCCTTATTGTAAACGGCAGGCCGGATAAACCGGAAATCCCAGCTTTTTCCAATATGAAACGAGTCTGAAAATACCATGATTTTGTTTATAGACCTGTCTTTGCGAGCGACCAAAGGGAGCGCGGCAATCTCTCTTCAAGCGATGGTTGCCATAACAAATTAAAGAGAGATCACCACAGCCACACGCCTACGGCATATGGCTTCGTGACGACAG
>JAJRYM010000156.1 GCA_024275775.1 Nitrospirota bacterium | reverse complement strand
GTTAAACATAAGGATACCCTGTTCAAGGGCGTACTCGATTTCCTCGATCGTTTTGCCGACTCCGGCGTAAACGATTTTTTGCGGACTGCATCCAGCCTTCAGTGCGCGGTAAATCTCCCCACCGGACACAGTATCGCAACCAGCGCCGGCGGTTATGAGCTCGTGCAGTACGGCGAGGTTTGAATTGGCTTTAACGGCGAAACAGGCAAGATGCTCAATCCCGCTGAAAGCTTCGTCGAACACCCTTACATGGCGCACAAGAGTCCGCTGGCTATAGCAGTAGAAAGGCGTCCCAACCTCTTCGGCTATTTTTTCAAGCGGCACTTCCTCGCAGTAAAGAGAGCCGTTCTTGTATTCAAAGTAATCCAATGTTCCCTCCTGAAAATCGAAAGGATATTTTACACTTTTATCGATTCAGCTCGCAGAACTTTTAAACAATCGGCTGTTTTTGCGAAACCCCTTCAGCCGGGTTGCTTTTACCGAAAACAAACAGCCATTTTACGATTGTTCCATCTCTTCCTGCGAAGCGATCTTTTTCTTAAGAAACCCGTTAAGAAGATAGAACACCGCAAAAGCTATACCCCATTGAAGCAGACAGGTTCCAAGACTTTTCGGGGCGGTAAGTTTCCACCAGTTCGGTTCGCTGTTTATGGTTTCGACGAACCACCATATCATCAGCGCGGCGAATTCCAGAGGAATCAAATAGGTTATCGCCTTATCGAACCAGCTTCCCACATGAAGCCCGCTTTGAGTATTAAGAAGCTCGTGGCGGAACCGTTCCGCGCCGTATTTTATGAGCAGAACAGCGAAAAGAAAGCCGGAGATGATCAGCCCCTGCCCCCATACGAAATCCTGATTGTCCAGAAAATCGAGACTCAGCGCCGAAGGCAGACCCAAAGCAATAGCAACCGCCACAACTATGATAACGGCCTTCCGCCGGGGTACGCCAAAATCCATCACCACTCTTACAGGAAGCTCCACAAGGGAAATCATCGAGCTGAGAGCCGCGAAAATAAGCGTAAGAAAAAAGAGAGCCGCAAAAATTCTGCCCATCGGCATCTGACTGAACAGTTCCGGTAGCGTGAAGAAAGTAAGACCTATCGACCCGGACTGAAGCGAGGCCGTAGCCTCGGCTTCGGGCATGAAGGCGAAGACCGTAGGTATCACCGAGAGCGCGGCGATAACCGAGGCGATGTTATTGCCTACGGCGGTGAAGATGGAGTTGGCGACTATATCTTCCTCCTCTTTCACATAAACGGCGTAGGTAAGGAAAAGGCCGAACCCCGCGCCCGTGGACCATGCCGACTGGCCGAGCGCCTTTATCCATGTTTCGGATTTTGCCAGAAACTCCCATCGCGGTATGAAAAGATATTCCACTCCTTTCATAGCGCCCGGCAGACTGCATGCGTAAACGGCGGCTATTATCATAAGCACGAAGAGCAGTGGAATCATTATGGAGTTCATTCGCTCTATTCCCTTAACTCCCCCGCCGAAAAGAACCCCGCCGCATATAAGAAGCGGCAACAGCATGAAAAGGAACGTTTTTTCAGGAGCGCCGGTAAAGGCGATAAAAAAGGTTTTTGCTTCGCCCGGATTCATCGCTACGAAAGCCCCGCCTAAAGACTCGAAAAAATAATAAAAACACCAGCCCGCTATCACCGCGTAATAGAAAAGAACCGACGACGCGACGAACGCTATGAAAGCGCCCATCCACGCCCTGTTTTTTCTTCCGAAACTCGCGAAGGTACCAACCACGCCTTCCCTCGTTTTTCTGCCGAGAGAATATTCCGCGATTATCAGCGGAATTGACCACGCGAAAAGAAAAATCAGCCACGGCAGAAGAAAAGCGCCGCCGCCGTTTTCCGCCGCCATCCTCGGAAATCGCCATATATTGCCGACGCCTATGGCGCATCCCAGAGACGCCGCCAGCAGGCCCCACCGGGAAGAAAAAAACTCGCGCTTTTCGCTCATTCCATAAATTCTTCCAGAAACCGCGTAGTCAGGTTTCCAGCCACAAACTGCTCCGAATGAAGTATCCGATACAAAATCGGGATGGTGGTTTTTATGCCGGTTATATGGAACTCTCCCAGCGCCCGCCTCATTCTGGCAATCGCCTCCTGACGGGTGCGGGATTTCACGATGACTTTAGCTATAAGGGAATCGTAGAAAGGCGTAACAACATACCCGGCAAACAGAGCCGTATCCACCCTAACGCCAGGCCCGCCGGGGAAATAGATTTCCTCGACTTTTCCGCTCGAAGGAAGAAAGTTTTCCGGATCTTCAGCGTTTACCCGGCATTCGATGCTGTGGCCGTCCAGCTTGATATCCTCCTGGCTGATTCCAAGCTCCCTGCCTGCGGCGGTTTTTATCTGCTCTTTCACGATGTCTAAACCGATTACCATTTCCGTCACCGGATGCTCAACCTGCAAGCGGGTATTCATCTCCATAAAATAAAAGTTCTTATCTCCGTCCAGAAGGAACTCGATGGTTCCCGCCGTGTAATAGCCGATATGTTTCACAAGTTTTATGGCCATCTCGCCCATCTCCCTGCGGATATCTTCGCCCAGGCCTGCCGATGGGGCTTCCTCGATGATTTTCTGATGCCGGCGCTGAATGGAACAGTCCCTTTCAAACATATGCACCACGTTTCCATGTTTGTCTCCCATCACCTGCACCTCGATATGCCTCGGCTCGGCTATGAATTTTTCAAGATATACGACGCCGCTTCCGAAAGCGGCCATGGCTTCCGCACGCACGAGATTGAGCGAGTCAAGAAGCTCGTCCTCATCATGCACGACTCGCATACCTTTGCCGCCACCCCCGGCGGCGGCTTTCAGCATTACCGGAAAACCGATTTCCCTGGCGGTGTTTACGGCATCCGTATCGTCCGTAATCGCTCCGTCGCTCCCCGGCACAACGGGAACACCAGCCTGCACGGCTGTCTCGCGAGCTTTAACTTTGTTTCCCATCAACTGGATATTGTTAACCGACGGCCCGATAAAGGTAATCTTGCACGACTCGCAGATATCGGCGAAGCCGGCGTTCTCGGACAGAAAACCGTACCCGGGATGAATGGCGTCGCAATCAGTTACTTCCGCGGCGGATATAATCGCTGGAATATTAAGATAACTTTTGGCGGCTTCCCTCGGGCCGATGCAAACGGCCTGATCGGCGAATCTGACCGGCAATGAATCTACATCCGGTTCCGAATGAGCCACGACCGACCTTATACCCAGCTCCTTGCAGGCGCGAATTATCCGCATGGCTATCTCGCCGCGGTTGGCTATAAGAACCTTTTTGAACACCGTGTCGAATCCTATAAAAGCGGCAAATAAAAGAGTGGTAAATTCACGGTTTTAGGCCGGATCTATTTTCACAAGAACTTCGCCGTATTCGATGGGCGCGCCGTTTTCGGGAAGAATCTCAATCACTTCGCCCCGAACATCCGACTCTATTTCGTTCATGAGTTTCATCGCCTCGATTATGCAAAGCGTCTGCCCTTTTTCCACATTATCGCCGATCTTGACGAAAGGTTCCGCGTCCTCGGCCGGAGCCTGATAAAAAGTTCCCACCATCGGGCTCTTTATTTCATGATATTTTTTTGCTGTTCCCTCTGCCGGAGCTGTTGCCGGTTTGGCATCTTCCGCGGCCAGCGCGGCTGGAGCCACCGGCGGCGGCGGAACGGCGAAAGGCATGGGCGGAGCAATAGCCGTACCGACCTCCGATTTCGTAATGCTTATCTTCCGGTCGTTTTCCTCGATTTCAAGCTTGCTTATTTTGCTTTTTTCAACAAGCTTTATAAGCTTCTTTATTTCTTCAAGTTTCATGAAACCGCCCTTTCAATACATCCTCAGGTTTTGGCTCTTTCAATATATTCACCCGTTCGGGTATCAACTTTTACTTTCTCGCCCTGATTCACAAAAAGAGGCACCTGAATTACCGCGCCGGTCTCCAGCGTGGCGGGCTTGGATGCGGCCCCTGTAGTATCGCCCTTGAATCCGGGCTCCGTTTCCGTGACTTCCAGAACCACGTGCATCGGAAGTTGGATATCTATTACCTCGTCATTATGCAAAAGGACTTTCACATTGGAGTTTTCCTGCAAAAATTTTCCATTGTCGCCCAGCTGTTCCTCGGTAAGGAAAGTCTGTTCATAATTGCTGGTATCCATAAAGTGATAGCCGGATTCATCCTTATAGAGATATTGCATCTCCTTGTCTTCAAAATCCGGCAGTTTGATTGAGTCGCCGCCCTTGAACGTCTTTTCCAGCACCTGGCCGGTTTTCAGGTTTTTTATCTTAACTTTTACGAACGCCTGCCCCTTGCCGGGATTCGTATGCTTAAAATTCGTAACTATAAAAATATCACCGTCTATCTCAATTTTACGCCCGGTGTGCAAATCATTCATCGAAATCATAAAAACTCCTCTGCTGGAAATCTACTTTTAGCCAAATTGAAGCATTTTTTGGACTTTTTTGCAACTTTTTGACTATTTTTTGCCGATTTTCTGCTATTTTTTACGTTTTCTCGTTTGATGAAGCTAGAATACTGCCAACATGGCACTTTTTCAGAGAATTCCGGCAGACCCCGCAAGCTGAAAAACATTGCGAAATCCCCATAAGGCAAACTATACTACTGTTTTTATCAGGAGAAACCATAAATGTTTAAAGGTTCCATCGTAGCCTCGGTTACGCCGTTCGATAACGGCAAAATCGACGCAGGCCGGTTCACCGCCCATCTGGAGTGGCTTATAGAAAACGGAACCCAGGGAATAGTGCCGTGCGGCTCAACGGGGGAATCGGCCACCCTGAACCACGAAGAACACCTGGAACTGATTGACATTTCGGTAAAAACCGCTAACGGACGGGTAAAAATCATAGCCGGGACGGGAAGCAATTCCACCAGCGAGGCCATAGCGCTTACCCGCGCGGCAAAAGACCTCGGAGCGGACGGCGCGCTTTTGATTTCTCCCTATTACAACAAGCCGACGCAGGAGGGAGTGTATCGCCATTACATGACGATAGCCGATTCCGCCGATATCCAGCAGATTCTCTACAACGTTCCGGGCAGAACAGCGCTGAACGTTCTGCCGGCAACTGTCGCACGGCTTGCCGGGCATCCGAACATAGTCGGCATAAAGGAAGCTTCCGGCTCCGTCGGCCAAGCGATAGACGTGCTTGCCCTCTGCCCTGATGATTTTATTCTGCTTTCGGGAGACGATTTTATCAATTACCCTCTCCTTGCCGTGGGGTCCAGTGGGTCGATATCCGTAACGGCGAACATTCTGCCCGGCAAAATGGCGGAGATGCACAACCTGTTTTTCGCAGGCAAACATGATGAGGCGCTTAAACTGCACATGGAAATGCGCGAGCTCCACCACGCGATGTTTCTGGAAACTAACCCGATTCCGGTAAAGACCGCCGCGGCGCTTATGGGGAAGATAAACGAAGAGTTCCGCCTGCCGCTCTCGCCGATGGCGGAAGGCAACAGGACAAAACTCGAGGAAATTCTCCGGCGGTACGGGCTCATTCAGTAAGGCGATTCCTCGAAAATCGCGCCGGAAAGTGTAAACTTAACGGCATGGCTGTAAAGCGTTCCGTGAAATGTCCCGCATGCGGGGAGACGGTAGAGGTTTACCAAAATCCGAAACCTACGGTGGATATCATCATCGAGATGGAAGGCGGCGGAATCATCCTTATCCATCGGAAGAACGAACCGAAAGTATGGGCTATTCCCGGCGGTTTTGTGGACTACGGCGAATCGGTGGAAACCGCCGCCGCGCGCGAAGCTAAAGAGGAAACCTCGCTGGATCTGCGCGACCTGAAACAGTTTCACGTATATTCCAACCCGAAGCGCGACCCGCGCCTGCATACAATCTCTACGGTTTTCACCGCCACAGCCGACGGGACTCCGAAAGCCGACGACGATGCCGACGATATAGGGGTCTTTACGCGCGAAAATCTGCCGGATGTTCTGGGATTCGACCACGCCTGGATTCTTGAAGATTACTTTTCCCGTAAACAGTAGCCGATGAATACGCTGGAAGAAGAAAAATTCTCGGAAAAGCGTTTCTGGCAAAAGCTTAAAAAGTACGCGAAAGATATCGGCTGTAAAGTAATTTGCAAAGCGCTCATCCTCTTTTACACGCTGGAAAAACCCGACCTCCCCGCGTGGGTTAGAACCACGATATACGGAGCGTTGATTTATTTCATAGTGCCCATGGACGCGATATCGGATTTCATCCCGGCCGTAGGCTACTCCGACGACCTCGGCGTGCTGGCGTACGCCATTTCGATAGCCTTAAAATACATCACGCCGGTAGAAAAAGAAAAAGCTCGCGCTAAAGCCAAAGAGCTTTTAGGCTGCGACTGCCCGGACTCTACTGAAAACGGCAAAGCTCTAGAAAGCTCTGATATCGAGTGATTTCCTTGGAAAATAATAATCGTGATAATGATCCGCAAGCATAGCTCCCTTATCCTCAAACGGATACCAGATCAGCTCTCTTGCAATCGTTTTAATTTGAAAATCCTTATAGAAAGAAACCGCCTGCGGGTCGGCCCTTCCTATGACTGAGAAGACAAGCGGTTCGAGCATCTCCACCGCCTCCTGTTCAGGCAGTGACACGTTGAGGATATTTTCATAGGGGAACTCGGAAAAACCGGAAAGAGGAACATCTTTCTGAAACATGCTCAACCGGGTGGCCAGTTTCATCACAGCCCTGGCGTTTCGCGCCACGACAGCAGGGATGTAAAACTTTAACGGCCTATCGGGATTCTCGTTTCTTAAAAGATGGCGGCCCATCTTCATGAACCTGCTCAAATCCCCCACCGTTGCAAAATGGTTTCCGGTTCCGGGCGAGTCGATTTCCACAGCAAACCGCCAGAAAGGGATGTAAAAAGTTTTCCCTTTGCCGGACGGTTCGATAATCCGGACTTTGCGGGAAATATAGTCGTCCCCTTTCAGCTCCCAGAGGCGAAAACAGTGACGGCAATAATAGAACAGGTCGAAATCGGCCGACTGAAGATCATGCCCGCAGTTTTTACATCTGTGCACCAGAAATTTTATATGGTAATTTTCCTCTTGACCCGCCGTAAGAGCATTCCCCCCCTCCTCCCCACCGACACACTTAGCCGTTACGCCGTCGAAATAGAGAGTTTGCAAACCGGCCTCTCCCGAACAGACAACCTGCACCAGCGGATAATATAGAAGGAAGAACCGCTCGCCTATTAGGAAATTCCTGAAGTAAGGGGCGTTGGGAGCCGCTATCCTCGCGCTCCTTCCCGCTATTAGCAACGCCTGTTCTTCAGCTTCTTCCCTGTTAAGAGTTACGGGCAGAACTGTTCCTTCTTCACGGAAGCGGTCGCTGTCGTAAGGTTCGAGCGTAAGAACTTCCGAGCTGATCCCGAGCGAAAAAAGCCATGGAATATGTTCGGTGTTCGCCTGAAAAGTATGAAACCACAGTTTTGACAGTAGCTCGGCTTTGTTTTTACCCGCCTCCGCCCAAGCACTGTAGACCATCCCTTTGAAGTACCAGAACGGTTTATAGATATTTCTGATATGCCTGACTTTTTTCAAACCGCCGTATTCGTTCCTGTTCGTTGTTATTAACCGCTTGACGCTCAAAAGAACGTCTTTTCGGGAAAGCCTAACGGGAATGATGTATTTAAGTTCCCGTCCCTCCGTTGAGGTTCTAAGCGCCGACGAGCAGAAACCGCATCTGAACGTGTAGGCTCCTTCGGGGTATCTTATCGGGGCGCCGCATTCGCGGCATTTGGTTGATACAAGCAGAGGGTTTCGCATACCGCCCCTCTTTCAAAAAGGCTTCAGCCTATTTTCTCCCCGCAACCGGGGCAGAATTTTGTGCCGGACGGAAGATCGATATCGCATTTTGAACAGTGCGGCTTTTCCGAAAGGCTATGACCGCAGTTCATGCAGAATTTGGAATGCACCGGCACCACCTTGGAACAGTTCTGGCACATGCTGGCCGCAGTCATCTGGTGCCCGCACCGGTAGCAAAACCTGCTGTTTTCCGGCGTATGTGCCAGACATTCGGGGCATTGCACCGTAGGTATCGACTCCTTTTCCAAGTCCCTCTGCTCCGGGGCAAACGCTTTGCTCATGTAGCCCGGCATCATCATCCCTACTCCCATGCCTATTCCGGCCGCGGCTCCGCCGGATACGGCGCCTCCGCCGGCATCCATCGATTTCGCCACCTTGAACTTGAGAAACTGATCCAGATTCTCTACGGCCGCCATTCCGCTTCTTTCGTCTATCATCTTCTGCACCTCTTCGGGCGGCGTGATGGAAGATATGTAGAAATCGAGCAGGGTTATGCCGTATTTGCCAAACTCTTTCTGCAGAATATCCTTGAGTTCGGCCGCGAGCTCCTTGTATTGCGCCGGCAGATCGAGAATTGTATCCAGCTTTTCGCCGAAAAGGTCGTTAAGCCTGCATATTATTATGTCCCTTAAATAGTCGCCTATCTGGTCTGTAGAGTATTGGGCTTCCCTTCCGACGAGCTGGTTTATGAAGAGAAGAGGCTCGGTTACTTTCATGCTGTAAACGCCGAAGCCCCGCAATCGGACAAGGCCCAGCTCACGGTCGCGGAACGCCACGGGATCTCTGGTGCCCCACTTCATGTTCGTGAAGGTTTTGTGATTTATAAAATAGACCGTGGCCTTGAATATGCTTTCAAAGCCCCACGGTGCGGAGAACAGTTTAGTGATTATCGGCAGGTTTACGGTTTTAAGAGTATGTCTGCCCGGCCCGAACGAATCGCAGGCCTTGCCATCGCGGTAAAATACGGCCGACTGCGTTTCCCGTACGATAAGCTGTGCGCCGAGCTTTATATCGGCCGAACCCCTTCCGGGATAGCGGGAAATCATGTCTTCCGGAGATGGATCCGTCCATTCGATTACCTCCATCATTATCGCCATGCCCGTACCTCCCTAAAAAACATTTCCCCCTGACCGCTCAACTGAAAACAAGGTTCGATTACTGATCGTCCTTGCCGAAATCGTCCGGCTTTACCTCGTCGAGCCATTTTTTCCACTGGTCGTCGTTACCCAGTTCCGCCTCTCCCGCGAAATCGAAGCTCTTCGCTTCTTCAAGCACCTTTTTTTCAACAAGAATTTTTGCGTTGACGCGCAGGGAAATGGCGATGGCGTCGGACGGGCGCGAGTCGATTATCTTTTCCTCTCCGTTAACATTAACGGAAATAAGCGCGTAAAAGGTGTTATCCCGCAGATCGTTTACGCAGATGTGGTTTACGGTGGCTTCGAACCCATTGAAGATATTTTTTATCAGGTCGTGCGTCATCGGCCGGGGCGTCTGTATTTTTTCCATTTCCAGGGCGATGGCGTTGGCTTCAAAAATCCCAACCCATATCGGAAGAGTCCACTGGTCTTCCATATCCTTAAGGATTATTATCGGCATGCTTGTGGCGGGGTCCAGAACCAACCCTTCCACTTTCATTTCAATTCTTGTCTCTTCTCCCATGTGCATTCCTTTCCGCGGCCGGCTTTCCGTAAAGATTGAAACCGGCCGAACGGGTAACCAGAACCGATAATATTTTGCCTGTTAAATTCTTCTCCGCTTCAAATATAACCTTATGGCCGCCTGCAGACCGGCCGAACTGCGTTATTAGCGCATCGTCTTTTTCTTTCGTAGATTTTACACCATATTCCCCTTCGCACAGCAGTTCAACCGTGCTTCCTTCCAACTCGGCGAGTTTCCTGGAAACCGTTTTGCGGTGGAGCGCCCACGCTTGTTCAAACCGGGCGTGGGCGGCATCGCGTGGAACCTGGCAGTCAAAATCGGCGGCGGGAGTTGCCGGGCGCCGGGAATAGATGAAAAGATAAAGCGAGTCAAAATTAACTTTTTCCATCACCCCGATAGTTTTTTTGAAATCATCGTCGGTTTCCGTCGGGAATCCCACCATCAGGTCTGTTGATATGGTTATTCCGGGTACGGCCGATTTGAGTTTTCGGATTTTTTCCAGGTAGTCGCCGGCCGTGTAGCCCCGGTTCATCATCTCAAGTATCCGGTCGGAACCGGCCTGAAGCGGAAGATGCAATGAAGGGCAGATTTTTTGAGACCCGGCCATCCGCTCGATAAGCCTGTCGGTAAGATCTTTCGGATGAGAGGTCATAAACCGAATCCGCTCTATCCCTTCAATCTCTTCCGCCATCCCCAATAGCTCCGGGAACGTAACCGAACCGGGAAGGGTTTTGCCGTACGAATTTACGTTCTGCCCCAACAGGTTTATTTCCCTGTATCCTTTTTTCGCAAGAGCTTTCACTTCCGCAAGGATGGATTCCACCGGCCTGCTTACCTCCGGCCCGCGCGTGTCCGGCACCACGCAGTAGGAACATCGGTTGTCGCACCCTTTCATTATTCCAACCCACGCTGTAACGTCGCTCGGCCTTACACACGGGTCGGGCCCGTCCCAAGCGGTGGAATCGCTGAATTCCAGATCAATCTGTTTTTTGCCGGTGTAGAAATATTCCTCCAGCATGGCCGGCAGTTTTTCCAGCGAATCGGGGCCGTAGAGCAAATCTACAGCGGGCGCCGAACGGAAAATTTCCTTCCCCCTAAGAGTCGGGATACAGCCGCCCAAAGCTATTACCGGTTTCCTGCCGTTTCCTGCGCCAGCGAGCCTCCCGATAAGCGAGAAAACCTTGCTCTCGGCTTTTTCCCGTATGGAACAGCTGTTTACGAAGATTACATCCGCCTTATCGGGACTGCCGGCCGGCTCCATTCCCCGCGCAGAAAGAATCCCTTCCAGTTTTTCGGAATCGTACTGGTTCATCTGGCAACCAAACGTAACCAGATGATACCGGTTTTTTTTCACGCGTCCCGTCAGCCTGCGGGCGGATAAAGATGATAGAGCATGCAATAGATTATAACGCCGGTGACCGACACATAAAGCCATATCGGCAGTGTCCACCTGGCTATTTTCCTGTGCGTTTCGAATCTCCCCTTAGCGGCGCGCCAGACCGTTACCAGCACCAGCGGCACGATAGCTATAGCGAGGATGGTGTGCGTAAGAAGAATCGTGAAGTAAACCGGCCTTATCCACCCCTCGCCGCCGAAGCGGGTCGTTCCGGCGTAATAGTGATAGGTGAGATAGGAGACCAGAAACAGACTGGACGTGCCAAGCGCCGAAATCATGCATTTCATGTGGGCGCTGCGGTTGTCGTTTTTAATGAAATAAAAACCTGTGAGCAAAAGGATGGTGGAAACAGTGTTCATCGAAGCCTGAAAATGCGGCAGAACTGTGAGATTCATTAGTAATTTACCCTTTTTTTAGCGACATAAAGAGCGCCCGCGAAACAGACGGCGCAATAAACAAATATTACGATAGCGCACTGCCTCATCGTCGGCAGGGAGCTTATGACGCCGGGGTCGAAAAGAACCCGTTGCAAAGCGGCCACGGCGTAAGTTAGCGGGTTGGCCTTTACAAGCCACGCCAGCCAGCCCGGAAGATTACCTATCGGAAACAGCGACCCGGACAACAGCCACATTGGGATAAGAAACATGTTCATTATCGCGTGAAAACCTTGCGCGGATTCCAGAATCCAGGCCAGAAGAAACCCTATCGACGCGAATACGAAAGAGATGGCGAAAAGTATTATCATGGTTTGCAGAACCATCCCGTGATGTATCCGAATGCCGCCGAAATAACCCAATATAAGAAACGGTATCCCCTGCAGAAAAGCCAGCGACGCGCTTCCAAGCACCTTGCCAAGAACTATCGATGTTCTCGGAACAGGCGCCACAAGAACCGACTGAAGAAAACCTTCCTTCCTGTCTTCTATTATGGAGATGGTCGAAAAAATTGCGGTGAAAAGAAATATGAGCGTAAGGATGCCGGGGAAAAAGTAAAGAAGGTAGGATATCCCCTCCCCTTCGCCTACGCGGAAAGAGCCGCTGAAACCGGAACCTATAAAGAACCAGAAAATCACCGGCGGAACGAGCCCGCCTATAACCCGGCTACGGTCACGATAAAAACGTACCATCTCGCGCTTCCAGAGAGTCGTTACGGTAAGCATTGTTCCGCTCATGCTTTTTCCTCCGCTTCGGCGGCCAGCGAATGGCCTGTTTTATGAACGAAAACATCGTCGAGCGTCGGCTTGCCGTACGACACTCCCTGAACGAGAGCCGGCAACGCTTCCACTATTTCCGGAATAAAACGATGCCCGTTGGCCTTTTCCACTCTTATTTTTCCGTTAACGAGCATCGGTTTTTCGTGGAACTTCTGAGAATATTTCTCCGCGAATTCAGCCGGCGAGGGAGTTGAAATGGTTATCACATCCCCGCCGATTTCGCTTTTAAGCTCTTCAGGAGAGCCTTCGCAAACCACCTGACCTCGGTCGAGAATCGCCAGCCTGTCGCACTGCTCCGCCTCGGTTATAAGGTGGGTGGTAACGAGAATGGTAACCCCGTCGTTCGACCTGAGGGCTGTAAGGGCCGACCATAACGACCGCCTCGCGGCAGGATCGAGGCCTGTGGAAGGCTCGTCCAGTATAAGCAGTTCCGGGTTATGAAGAAGCCCTTTGGCAAGCTCCACCCTTCTTTTAAGCCCGCCCGAAAGCGTTTCCACAAACTGGTTGCGCCTGTCGGAAAGTGAGAACTGTTTAAGCCGAAAATCTATTCTCTCTTGCATCGGGACGCCCGAAAGGCCGTAGAGATGCGCCTGATGAACGAGATTTTCTTCGATGGTCAGTTTGCCGTCCAGGCTCGGGTTTTGAAAAACGATGCCTATTCTGCGTCTTATTTCATTCGGGTTTTTAACGATGTCCATCCCCAGAATTTCGGCGCGGCCGGAAGACGGAGGAAACAGGGTGGACAGTATTTTAAAAAGCGTTGTTTTGCCGGAACCGTTAGGCCCAAGAAACCCGAAAATTTTGCCTTTCTTAACGGTCAGGTCTATCCCGCGCAATACTTCTACAGCGCCGGTTTTCTTTTTGCCGGGGTAGGTGTGGCGTAGTGCGGTTATTTGAACAGCTGTCATGCAAAAACCCTTTCGTGCCGACTGGTTGTGAATTAAGTCTGTGCGCTATCCTGAGATAGTATCACTCCGGCCTCGTAAAAGAAAAAAGCCGGTTTGCAGAAGAGTCAGGGGCCTTTGGTAGATATCTTCCAGATAATGCTAAAATACATGGCAACGGCGATAGCCAGCAGAGTAAAAAGCATTACCCACTTGCCCCTGTTTTTTTTGTTTTCCTTTTCACTCATCCTCTGTTTCTTCCCTGTAAATGGTAACGCCGACATAAACGACAAACAAAGCTCCGCCGGCAACGGCCAGCAAAGTGCCAATTCCCATAAACGACAATGCGGTTAACACCACCGGATTATCCGTCCAGTCCGTGCCGGGCGTTTTCCGCGGCGCTCCGAAAAGCCCGGAAACGAAAAGCCCCGATATAAAAAACACCATGCCGAGACCGTAGAGGTATGGCTGATAACGCGCCAGTTTTTCAAAAGCGATTTTCATTCTGAAACCGGAAATCATATGAAAGGCAAAGCCCATCAGCGCGAGGGTAAGCGCGGTAACCGCGCCATGGTAGTGGGCAGGCACGCGGGTATCGTTATCAAACCCTCCGTAGGCTATGAATATGCCGTAAAGATAAATAATTATCGAAATCAGCAAGGCGGATGAGGCCGGCTTGCGGGCTACAAAAATATACTGGCGAAAAATATTGGCTATATGCATAAAAAGCGGAATGCCTATCCCCAGCCCGTAGATTACCTCCGCGCCGATTTTGAAAACCCTGTCTAGCGGGTCGAAGAAAAAGAGCATCGCCAGCAGGAGAAGAGCCGAGATTATCAGGATTCTGTTGGCGTATTCGAGAAACCCCCAGAATTCCGGCTCCTTGCCGATTGTTTCCCGCAAAAGCGCGTACCAAACGATAACCAGAAGGGAAGCGTTGAGTATCTGCTGAATATGGCCGGGCGCCCAGAAAAGCCGCTCGTAATAGAAATGCTGGTCGTCCAGTTTATCCCCTCCCAGCAGGAGCAGAGATGCCAGCACGGCGACCATCATTATCAAAGCGATAATCACCGATACGGAGAGTATGTTCTTATACTGGTTTTCCGATGAAAGACCCAGAATGCCTTCTCCCAAAAAGTCGAAAACGGAAAGGCAAAAAGCGAGAAAGAACAGGCAAATCCCGGTAAAGAAAAATGGGCTGGTAATGACCGGCACGTAGTTGTTCAAAACGGCCTCTCCGGAACCGGGCAGAGCCGAAAGGAAAATCAGCGCAACGCCAAGCGCGCCGATGCGGAAACTGTTCTTATACTGCGGGCTTTCGAGGAAATGGTTCCAGAGCACTATGGCGGAAATCAACAGCCAGCAAACTATGGCAAGATCGACATGGCCTACGAGCGCCCTTCTGAAATAATCTTCGGGGAAAAACCTCGACACTCCGGGAGCGCGGCTCATGCCTATGAGAAACGCGAATGAACCG
>JAJRYM010000009.1 GCA_024275775.1 Nitrospirota bacterium | reverse complement strand
TCTCACAAGGTAAATATCGAAATTGTCTCCCGTAGTGCCGACGGGGATATCGAAATCCAGCTCATCGTAAATGAGATACGGCGTGGCCTTTCTAACGTCAAGGCCTATGCCGGTGGCCCGCATGCACGGCCCGGTGTAGCCGAAAGCTATGGCATCCTCCTGCGTGATGGCGCCGACATCCCTCATCCTGTCCAGAAAAATACGGTTGTGCGTTAGCAGTTTGTCGAAATCGTTGTAAAGCTCCTCGTTGGTTTTGAATACAGCTTTCACATGGTCGGCGAAATTGTCCGGCAGGTCTGCGGCCAGCCCGCCTATTCTGATGTAGTTTGATGTGAGTCTCGCTCCGCAAACCGCCTCGAGAATATCCCATACGAGTTCCCGCGCCTCGACGAGATATATGAAAGCTGTAAGGGCGCCCAGTTCAAGAGCCGCGGCGGCGAGATTCGTGTAATGATCCGCCAGTCTTGCGAACTCGCACATCATTACCCGTATGTACTGGCATCTTTCCGGCAGTTTATCGACTATGCCGAGGAGCTTTTCAACCGCCATGGCGTAGGCCACGTTGTTCTGCATGGCGGAGTTGTAGTTAAGGCGGTCGGTGTAAGGAAAAGCCTGAGTCCAGGTGCCGTTCTCGCAATGTTTTTCAAAGCCCCTGTGCAGGTAGCCGATTTCCGTTTCGCAGTTGAGGATTCTTTCCCCGTCCAGACGCAGGAAGAACCGCACGGTGCCGTGCGTGGCGGGGTGCGACGGCCCCATATTAAGCACCATCTGCTCTGTATGCAGTTCTTCCGAGATTTTTCCCATTTTAATTGTCCGGCCCTATAAGCGGTTGTCGTTTGTTAATCGGATAGTCTTTCCTCAAAGGATGCCCTTCAAACTCTTCGTAAAGGAGAATACGTTTGAGATTCGGATGCCCCATGAATACTATGCCGTACAGGTCCCATACTTCGCGCTCAAGCCAGTCGGCCGCTCTCCAAAGCGGAACGACGGAGTTGATTGTCGGGTCTTTTTCTTCTACGCCGGCCTTAACGCGGAAGCGATGATTGAGGGTAACCGAATAGAGATGGTAAACAACCTCGAACCTCGGCTCCTTGCCAAGATAATCGACCGCTGTGAAGTCCATCAGCATATTGAACGCCGTCTCTTCGTTATCCCTCAGCCATTTCATGATTTCCACTATCCGCTCTTTTTGTACGGTAACGGTCTCATCGCCAAAATCCTCGTGGGAGGACAATACCGCCTCCGGGAATTTCTGCCGAACCATATCTATAAGTTTGCCCATCTTTACGGTTTCTCCAGACTGCGTTTTTTGTATGGAGCTTCGCCGCGCGGCCATTTGGCGGCTCTTTCCTGCTGAACTACGTCCTGCAGTTTCATCAGGCCCTCGAACACCATTTCGGGCCGAGGCGGACAGCCGGGCACGTATATATCAACCGGAAGAATGGTATCTATTCCCTGAACTGTGGAATAGTTGTCGTACATTCCGCCGGAAACAACGCACGCGCCATACGCGAACACCCATTTCGGCTCGGTCATCTGGTTGTAAACCTTCGTTAGTATCGGCGCCTGTTTATGGCTGATTGTTCCAACGACTATCAGCAAATCGGCCTGTCGGGGCGAAAAGCGGGGAAGCGCCGCGCCGAACCTGTCTATATCGTATCTCGGCCCCGCGACGGACATGAACTCCATCCCGCAACAGGCCGTGATGAAAGGATAAAGGAAGAACGAGTATTTTCTCCCCCAGCCTATAACCTTATCCACCTGCGTTAGAATTACGCTTTCGGAAAGAGCTGTTTCTATGCTTTTTCTGTCAGTCCCTATTCCCATTCCAGAGCTCCTTTTTTCCAGACGTAAGCCAGTCCGACAACCAGTACAAGTACGAAAACCATCATTTCAACCAGGCCGAAAACGCCGAGCTTCGTATAGATAACCGCCCACGGAAAAAGAAAGACCGCTTCGATATCGAAAACTATGAAAAGCATGGCGATAACGTAAAAACTCAGCGAAAAACGGGAAGCGGGGTCGGATACGGGAGAAACGCCGCATTCAAACGGCTCCATTTTGTCGCTAAACTCTTTTTTAGGGCCAAGCAGAGTGGTAAGAATAATCATTCCCGTGGCGGTGCCGGCGGCGGCCACAATCATAAACAGAACCGGAATATACTGATTTAACATTTCTTCACCCTCTCAACACCGCAAGATTAACACAGGAAACGGCCGAACCGTTCACCGTTATGCTTTCTATTCTGGAATTATCCATCTCTTCCGGCACGCGGATAGTGCCTTTTTTCACACGGCTTTTGAGCCGCAACTGCCCTGTCCATTCCCCTTCGGCGAATTTAAGCTTAATAAGGGAGCCGTCTGCGGCGCCGATTGTGCCGGCATCTTCGGGGTGCAGTTCCACAAAAGGTTTTCCCTGCAGGTGCAAGTCGGCCTTCGGCTTACCGAGAAGAGGCCGCAGAGACGGGCAGAAATCGGTGTATGTGCCAAGCCCGAAAAGAGAATAATCCTGTAGAACGATAAAATCTGATTTCACATCCTTGATTGCAGGCGGCTCGGCCCATTTAAGAGCCGGGGAATTTTTCACAAGCCGGCTGTAATCGATAAGAACATTCCCCTTATCCACTTCGCCGTACAGGGGGACTTCGGCGGCGATTTCTGAGGTTACGTCGCCGCTCTGCTCATAGCCAAAATCGCTTCCCATCGCTGAGGCCAGGTCGGCGAAGATTTTCCAGCCCGCCCGGCTTTGGCCTACATTGTCCACGACCTTAACCGACTTCTGGCAACGCCCCTCAAGGCTGGTAACGGTTCCGTCTGTTTCGGCGAGGGTAGTGGCGGGAAGCATCATATCCACAAAAGGCGAAGTTTTATTGTAAAACTGGGATACAAGCAGTTTAAATTCAACCTTCTCCATCGCCTTCCTGAATCTCTCGGCGTCGTAGTATCTGCGGAGAACATCTTCTTCCAGAATCACGAGCGCCTTCACTTTGCCGCTTTCCATCAGCTCGATAATATCGGCTTCGGCTTTGAGATTGTCCCTCTCTTCTGCTATGTACCCGGGAAGCATATTCGGAGCCACGCCCATATCGTTAACGCCCTGCGTATTGCCGTACTCGCGAAGCAACATAACTTTGCCGCCGGCAAGCTTGGCGAGGTTTACCGTATTCTGAATAATCGCAGAGGACTGCGGATGCTTTTGAGCTTCCTGTCCGATAAGGAAAACGGTTTTCCCCCGACTGCGAATAAGCTGTACGAGAGTGGCGATTTTTCCGGCCAGAGCGTCGTCGAGTTTTTCTTTTTTGGCCGCTTTTGTAACGGTCGCCGCACATTCGGCATCGGGGGTTATCCCTCCCGGAAAAGCGCCGCTGTTTTTCACGTCGGCTATCGCCGAGGCGAGAAGGTTAACGGTGAAACCGTACATTTCAAGATAGTCGTAAGGAAGCTGTAAGCGCGGCTCCGGCAGGAAAACGCCTTCTCTGGAATAGGCAACGGCCACTTCGACATCGTGATCCATACCGGCCTTCCTTATCAGGTTGCTTACCACCGGATTTTCGTTACTGCCGTCCGCCCCGATAAAAACCGCCAGCTCCATATCGTCAAATTCGTCGTAGGAACTGCTGAGCGAAAAGTCGTCAAACGTTTCAAACCGCTTTGAGCAGACATCCGGGTTTATCATGTTGGCGATATTGTCTATATTGCCGCTTCCGAGCACATCCCGGAAAAATTTCTGGAAAACGTAGTTATCCTCGTTGGCGCCTCTCTCCGAACCGATGCCTACGCAAGAATCTTTTCCGTATTTATCTTTGTAACCGGCGAGTTTTTCCGCCGCGTCGGCAATGGCCGTTTCCCACGTTACGGCCTTGAAGCCGTGCCCCGTTTTAACAAGCGGGGTTGCAAGGCGGCTTTCATTCTGTATGAACTCATAGCCGAAACGGCCCCGCGAGCATAGGTTGCCGTTGTTTATTCCTATAAAGTCGTCGGAGGTAACCCTTACGATTTTCCCGTTTTTAGTGTTCATCACATAGGTGCATCCAACGGCGCAATGCGGGCAGACGGTGGCGGTTCTTGTCATTTCCCACGACCTGCCGGAAAAATACATCCCGCTGGAAAGCGCGCCTACCGGGCATACCGAAATGCACTGCCCACAGAAATCGCAGTCGAGCTTCTCTTCGGTTACGGTGTTGATTTTGGAATCGTAGCCGGTGCCGTCTATTTTGTATGCCGCGAAACCCTGAACCTCTCTGCATACCTTGATGCACCTTTCGCACATGATGCAGAGATTCTGGTCGTACTGTATCAGCCCCCAATCGACGACGGGCTGTTTGGCGAAACCAGCCGTGCTCCATGTATGCCCCGTAACCTCCAGATCGAAGGTTCTGTTCTGCAGTTTGCACTCGCCCGACCGCTCGCAAACGGGGCAGTCCAGCGGATGGTTGACAAGAATCATTCTCATCATATCCTGCCGGTATTTTTTTATCCGCTCGTTATCGGTTGTAATCTTCATCCCTTCGGCGACCGGCGTTTTGCACGACATCACCATCGCGGCAATCCCCTCGATCTCCACGGAACATAGCCGGCAGGAACCTATCGGCTTCAGTTTTTCAAGATAGCAAAGCGTGGGAATGTAAGCGCCGTTACTGCGCGCGGCCGCAAGAATCATCGTTCCCTTTTCAACCTGCGCGGCCTTGCCGTCTATTACTATGGAAATCATATCTTTCGCTACCGCCTGTTCGCTCATTTTCCGTCTCCCGGAACGCAGGCCATGCCCACGATGTAACAGCGCATGCACCGCGATGCTTCTTCCATAGCTTCTTCCTGCGAATAGCCGAGTTCGACTTCGGTAAAGCTCGTTTTCTGCAGATCCATTCCGCACGTTCGCATAGGCTTGCGGTCCCAGCCGTCCGGCTCCGCAACGATTTCCGCTCTGTCGTAAGCGCCGATGCCTTTTATCACTTTTTCCATAATCTGCTCGTCCGATATCCCAACCGGCTCACCGCGCAGATGCTGGCCGATGCTCTGGGCGGCGCGTTTTGCCTGCCCCACAGAATCCACAAGCGTGAGCGGCCCCGTTTGAACGTCTCCGCCCGCGAATATATCGGGAATGTCCGTCTGCATTGTGTCGTCATCGGTAACAATCGTATTCCACGAGGTCTTTTTTATATCCGGCTCCTCTTCGAGATAGCCGATATCGCAGTCCTGGCCGATGGCGGCGATAATCATGTCGCACTCGATAACATGCTCGGAACCTTCTATGGCTTTCGGCCTTCTTCTGCCCGAATCGTCCGGCTCGCCAAGCTCCATTTTCTGACACTCAAGGCCGGTAACCTTACCGTCTTTTGCGACAATCTTTGTGGGGGCGAGAAGAAATTTGAACTGTACGCCTTCCTCCTTGGCTTCATGTATTTCGTGGGGGTCTGCCGGAAGCTCCTTTTCGGTTCGGCGATACACGATGCTCACATCCTTGCAACCAAGCCTGATGAAAGTCCTTACGCAATCCATGGCCGTATTACCGCCGCCGATAACAAGTACAGTTTTCGGCTTCGGAAGTTTGTTGCCCTTTACGGGAGAGTTGGGCATGGTTTTATACACAACCTCCTTGAGTATCTGTATTCCGCCGTAGAAACCTTCGTATCCTTCTTTTTCGCCTGCAACCCTGGCGTTCTTTGAGAGGTCGCCCCCGGTGGCAAGATAAAACGCCTTGTACCCATCTTCTCTCAGGCTTTTGAAGGTTTCGTCCTTGCCGAATTCCACCCCGCATTTAATTTCCACGCCTACATCTTCAAGATAGGCTATTTCCCTTGCCTGAATCTCCTTGGGGATTCTGTACTGCGGAATGCCGGTAAAGGATGCTCCTCCGGCAAGGGGAAGTTTTTCAAATACCGTGGGGCGGAACCCCTGTAGCGCGAGGTAATAGGCGCATGAGAGGCCGGACGGACCGCCGCCGATAACGGCGACTTTCTCTTCCCGCGTATGCTTGTTGGGGTTAATAGGTTTCTGCGCGGCGTGCTGGTCTTCCCAATCCCACGCGGCCCGTTTGAGTTTGCAGATGGAGAGCGATCTGTCCACGTTATCCCGTCTGCAATTGTTTTCGCACGGATGGAAACAGGCTCTCCCAAGCGTACTCGCCATCGGACTCGCCTCCCTGATGTTTGCCAGCGAGCCAGCGAAATCGGCGTCTTTTATGTATTCAATATATTGAGGGATGTCCATGCCGGTGGGGCAGGCGGACGTGCATGGAGCGGTCATTTTATAAGGGTAGTTATGCCCCGGCGCTTTTTTCGTTCCCTCGATATACGCTTGGTAATCGTCGCCGAAATGCTCAAGCGAGTGAGCCACCGCAACGGGGCCCATCTGGCCGATACCGCATTTGGAGTTTTGAGAAATACTGTCGCACAGGTCGGCGAGAGCGTCCAGGTCGGTCTGACTGCCTTGGCCGCCGACTATTCGCGCCAGAATATCTTCCATTACCTTTGTACCGGCTCTGCACGGGAAACATCGCCCGCAGGAACTTTTTTGAAGGGCTTTCGTATAATGGTAGGCCATTTCCACTACGTCGGCTTTTTCATCCAGAAGAACAAAGCCGGCCCAGCCCATGAACCCGGAAACTTTTTGCCCGTTTCTGAATTCCAGAGGCAGTTTTACGTTGGAGGCGGATGCCCGCTCACTTTCAGATATGCCGCGATTATCGACTACTTTATCTTTCCAGGTGCTAAAAAGTACTTTCATTCTGCTTCTTCCCGGTGTTTAAAATCGCAGGCTTTTTGAAACCTGTCTTCGCCGCGGTACGCCCGGCATATTGGAAGAGAGTTCAGAAATAGAAAAGAAATGTATCCACAAAAGACCAAAAGAGTCCTGATACATCACAAATGTTTCCCCCCAACTAATGCCGTTCCTGATTCAAGCCCGAACCTGCAATAAAACTTATATTCCATGCGGCACTGAAAATCAAGAGAGTTGTGCATTTTCCCACACTCTGATGCGGTTTATTTCTAGCTTTCCATGCCCCGATAAGATTTAATACCTTCGATGATTTTCATTAAAAAACCCAAATTCAAAGACGCCTATTCACGCCCCCGGCATGAGATGGTGAAAAAGCAGATAGCCGCGCGCGGAATTATAGACCCCCGCGTTATTGCCGTTATGGAGGAACTGCCGCGCCATCTTTTCGTGCCGCAAGAATTCGGCGGGAAAGCCTACGCCGATTGCCCTCTGCCGATAGGTGAAAAACAGACCATAAGCCAGCCTTTCATGGTGGCCTTCATGACCGAACTGCTGGACCTTAAAGGGAACGAAAAGGTGCTGGAAATAGGCACCGGCTCCGGATACCAGACGGCGGTTTTATGCAAGCTTGCTGAGCAGGTTTATTCCGTGGAAAGAATACCGTCTCTGCTTGTAAAAGCCCGCAAGACTCTTGAATCCCTGAACATACATAACGCCGGGCTGAAAGTTTTCGACGGGACGATGGGATGGAAAGATTACGCGCCGTACGACGCCATAATGGTAACGGCGGGCGGGCCGGAAGCGCCGAAGCCGCTTATGGATCAGCTCAAACCGGGCGGGAGGCTTATCATGCCGATAGGCGGCAAAACCCAGCAGGTTCTGCACATGCTTGTGAAAACGGATTCCGGCATAAAGACAACCACGCATTCTCTCTGTACGTTCGTAAATCTTATAGGAGAATACGGCTGGAAGGAGAACGGCAACGGGTGAGCGGACGCAAGGTAACCTACAGGGATTCCGGCGTTGATATAGACGCCGGCAAAAAAAGCGTGGAGCTTATTGGTGAAGCGGTAAGCGCAACCCATTCTTCCCGCGTACTGGCAGGCGTGGGATCGTTCGGGGGACTGTTCGACATAAGTGAAATTGCGCGGGATTATAAAAACCCCGTTCTGGTGCAGAGCATAGACGGAGTGGGAACGAAACTGATGGTGGCCTCGATGGCGGGCGACCATACGACCATCGGCATGGATATAGTCAATCACGGATGCGACGATATCCTCTGCCAGGGCGCCAGGCCGTACACTTTTCTCGACTACATAGCGATGTCGCGCCTCGACCCGCAACAGGTAGCGGAAATCGTTGCCGGCATGGCGGACGCGTGCCGCAAAGCCG
>JAJRYM010000155.1 GCA_024275775.1 Nitrospirota bacterium | reverse complement strand
GGTTTCGCGGTTGTCAATATTTTCGGATTCGCTCTTGTTACGATTTTTCTGACCATACTGGGAATCGCTTTCTTCCCATTCCGTTATCTGAAGAAGAAAATACAAAACCGAGGTCTTCCTTCGATTCCGCGGAACATCCTTAAAACAAAAAAGGTCGTAGTGCTCGGTCTCGACGGGATGGACCCGGACCTTGTGAAAAGGATGATGGAGGAGGGGAAGCTCCCCAATCTCGCTTCGTTTGCCGAAAGCGGCGGTTTCAGTAAATTACGGACAACCACTCCGCCTCAATCGCCTGTGGCGTGGTCTACTTTCGTAACAGGATGCAACCCCGGCAAACACGGCATTTTCGATTTTCTGCACCGCAATCCGGCAACCTATCTTCCGTCGCTCTCGCTGGCGGATATAAAGCCGCCGGCGCGCTTTTTGAAAATCGGCCGTTGGCGCGTTCCCCTTTCCGGGGCGGTGATAAAACAGGGGAGACAGCAGACTCCGTTTTGGCACATCCTTGGGCGGCTGGGCGTGCGCGTTGCCGTGCATAGAGTGCCGGCCACTTTCCCGCCGGAAAAATTTGACGGCAAACTGCTCTCCGCGATGGGAATACCGGATCTTATCGGCTCACAGGGCACTTTCACGTGGGTTACCTCCGCTCCGAGCGATAATGCCTGCAAAGAAGGAGGCAGAATAGTTAAAGCAAGTCGCGAAGCCGGCGTGATACGCTTTTCTCTCGAAGGCCCGGACGACCCTTTTATTGTCGCCCGGAAACCGGTTTCAATAGATTTCGAGGCCGAAGTCCAAGCTGGAAAAACCTTGCTCCGGTTTCAGGGTGAGAGTGTCATTTTGGAGGAAAACCGGTTTTCCGATTGGATAACGCTGAAATTTAAAACCGCGCCCGGCCTTTCAATATGCGGGCTGGCGCGGTTTGTCCTGATATGCTCCGAACCGGAATTTAATCTTTACATTACGCCGTTAAATATCGACCCGGAAAATCCGGCGATGCCGATTTCCCATCCTGAAATTTATTCCAGATTTCTTGCCATGAAAACCGGCCCATTCAGCACGCTTGGCCTCGCGGAAGATACCTCCGCCTTCAACGCGGAGCGGCTTTCGCCCAGCCTGTTTTTGGAAATGTGCGAAAATATTTTCAGTGAACGAACAGCGGTCTTACGCGCTGAACTGGAAAAGTTCAGAAGCGGCCTGCTGGTGAATGTGATGGATACAACCGACCGCGTGGCTCATATGTTCTGGCAGTATATGGATCCCGAGCATCCGAAATACAACGCCCGCGAGGCGGAACGGTGGGGCGGAACGTTGGAATCCGTCTATGAAAAATGCGATTCGCTTGTCGGCGAAATTCATAAACAGCTCGACGATGATTCTCTTTTCATAATTCTTTCCGATCACGGCTTCAATCCTTTTCGATACGCCGTAAACCTTAATGACTGGTTAATCGCCAACCGGTATATGCACCTCAAGGAAGGATGCGTCGCGGGCGGGATGAAGTTTCTGAACCGGGTTGACTGGAGTAAAACCGTAGCGTACGCGGTGGGACTTAACGGCATTTATATTAACAGGCGGGGGCGCGAGTCCAAAGGCATAGTGGAGGAGGCTGAAGCCGATGATGTTATGAATCGGCTCGCAAAAGAACTTGAAAGTTTTACGCATTTGGAAAACGGTTGTTCCCCTGTAAAAACGGTTAAAAAAAGCTCCGAAATTTTCCATGGGCCGTTTACGCAAAACGCCCCCGATTTACAAATCGGTTACGCGCGCCATTACCGAGGCTCGTGGCAAACGATGCTTGGCGGCGCCACTGGAAAAATTATCACGCCGAATCTTAAAAACTGGAGCGGCGATCACTGCATAGACGCCGATAGTATCCCCGGCGTTCTTTTCTGCAACAGGCCGATCAAAGCCGATAATCCTTCATTGGAAGATATCGGGCCGACGGTGCTGAAGGAGTTCGGCCTGGATACGCCGGAACAGATGGACGGAAGGAGTTTTCTGTGATTTCCGCCCGCAAGATCGTTTTTTCCATAGCTGTAGCGGCCGTTCTGCTTTTACCGTTCGCTAAAAAAGAGCAAAGGCCCCCGCATGACCGGAAAGTAATCGTGATAGGCATGGACGGGCTGGACCCGGAACTTCTCTCGGAATATATGAAGGCGGGTGAACTGCCTGCGTTCAGACAGCTTGCCGAATCAGGCTCGTTCAAAAAGCTCGGCACTTCCAATCCGCCCCAGAGCCCTGTGGCGTGGGCGTCCTTCATCACCGGTTCCAATCCCGGCAAGCACAACGTATTCGATTTTCTTACCAGAGACCCGAAAACCTATATGCCGAAACTCACCATAACGGAAATAGAATCGCCTGCGGGGTTCGAGCTTTTCGGCAGAAATATATCCATGGGCAGTCCGGTTGTGGTGGGCTATAGAAAGGGAACGCCGTTCTGGGAGACGGCGCATAAAAACGGCGTGCCGGTAACGGCTCTTCTGATTCCGGTTACCTTCCCGCCGGACGATTCCGCAAAAATACTTTCCGGCATGGGCGTGCCGGATGTGGTCGGAACAAACGGCACCTTTTCGTATTACACCACAGACCCGCTTGCCATAACCTCTGCGGAAGGAGGCCGTATTTTCAAGGTAAGCCTTAAGGGAAAGCGCGCGGAGTCCGTGATAAAGGGACCCCGAAACGACCTGCTTGAAAACAGCCCGGAAACTAGTATTCCGTTCACGGCTGAAATAACGGGAAGCGGGGAAGCGGAAATACATATTCAGAACCATTCTTTCAGGATTTTTCAATCGAAAATAAGCGAGTGGAAGCATATAGAGTTCAGCTTGGGATCGTTTTCATCGGTTAAAGCCATCGTAAAATTTTTACTGATTTCCACCGAACCGGAATTCAGGCTGTATGTTACCCCTGTCAATATGGATCCGGCCGACCCTGTTTTGCCGATATCCAATCCCCCGGAATATTCCGCCGAGCTTGAACGGGCAATAGGCCCTTATTCGACTCAGGGCATGCCGGAGGATACCTGGGCGCTTACCGAAAACGTGATTTCGGACGGTATGTTCCTTGCCCAGACCGACTATATACAGAAAGAGAGGGAGGAAATGTTCTTTCTGGAGCTTTCGCGTCTGCGCGGCGGGATTCTCTCCGCTGTTTTCGTTTCATCCGACAGGGTACAGCATATGTTCTGGCGCTATCGCGACACCGGCCATCCATTGCATTCGGAGAAAGATATCGGTAAAAACGGCAACCCCATATTGAAAGTCTATAAACATATGGACGAAATACTGAGCCGGACAATGAAATATCTGGACTCTTCCACTACCCTGATAGTTATTTCGGACCACGGTTTTAAAAATTTTCGCCGAGCCGTTAACATCAACAGCTGGCTTGTGAAAAATGGATATATGCTCCTTAAAGGAAATGTTAAATCCGGCCGGCCGCTTTTTCGGGATGTCGATTGGAGTCGCACGCAAGCGTATGCGATGGGCCTTAACGGAATTTATATCAACATGGCGGGAAGGGAGTCCGAAGGCATCGTTTCCCCGTCTGCTAAAGCGACTCTTATGGCGGAGATAAGCGAAAAACTGCTCGAATTGAAGGATGGGGCCGGGGGCGCCGGAGTCATCCGAAGGATGTTTAGGGCCGATAAAATCTATTCCGGAGACTATCTGGCAAACAGCCCGGATATGATAATAGGATATCGCGAGGGCTACCGCGCGTCATGGCAAACGGCCTTGGGAGCGGCGCCCGACTTTCTTATTGAAGATAATCTGAAGAAGTGGAGCGGGGATCACATGATAGACCCTGAGCTTGTTCCTGGAGTTATCCTTTCCAATAAAAAAATCATCAGCGAAGATAATTCTATAATGGACGTGGCTCCGACCATTCTTTCGCTGTTCGGGTTGAAAGACGATAATATGGATGGAAAAATCATTCAGATAAAATAATTTTGGAGGCGCGGATGGATTTCAACGGCGAGATAACACTTGAACCGGATATGGCTGAAAAACTGAAGGCAGTCTGCAATCGGCGGGGCATTTCGGATATTTCCGAGTTCATTACGAACCTGATAACGAACGAAATTCAACAGGATTTAGAGGAGATGGCAATCGAGGAAGAACTTAGAGGGCTGGGTTACGCCGAGTGAAAATAGTTTCGGCTTTTGATCTTGTGCCGGAGTCACTGGCGTGGATGGGGGCGATAGCGCATCCTTTCTACGTTTTGGGCCTGATAGCTTTTCTCTCCTCAATCGTCGCGGGAGTTGTTTACATGCGCGTATCCAAACAGGAAGAGCTGGGAGCGATTACCAGAGAAATTAAAACCGCCCACCTTGAAATGGCTCTGAATCTTCGCTACTTGGGCGAGCTTCCGGCTATTCAGAAAAAAATCATCGTTCTCAATTTTAAATATCTGCAAAAAGCTTTGTTGCCCATTTGCGTTGTGCTGGTTCCCATGGTCTGCCTGTTAATCAGCTTGGACTCCTTTTTTGCGTACAGGCCGATAGCAGTAGGGGACATTTTTTCGATTGCCGTTAAAATGACGAGCGGAAAACCGGCGGAATTGCGCGTTGCGGAGGCGGAGATTGAAGGCGCGCGCTTAATTGAAACGGATCCGCTGCTTCACAGGGCGGTCTTCAGGTCGGTGCGTGACGGAGAGTTTGAAATACCGCTTGAGATTCACGGCATGCGCGTTTCAAAAAAGATAGTCGTTGGGGACGGAATAAAAAAAATCACGGCCGTTAAAAAAGACCGAGGCTTTTTGGACGCCGTTTACGGTTTCGAGAATGAAGACCTTCCCTCCGGAGTAGAGTCGGTTTCGGTCGATTACGCACTTTTGAAATCGCCCGTATCGTTTTTCGGCTGGCGTCCCGACTGGCTTGCTTTTTTCGTTATTGTATCCCTCTCTTCTATTGTAATTCTGAAACAGATACTTGATATTAAGTGACCATGCTCCGTAAAAAATTCTTTTATTTGGCAACCGTAGTCTGCGGGACTACGCTCACTCTTGCGTTGTGCCTGCCGGCTTGCGTAAAGTCGCCGGTTATTCCGGCAAAACCGCCCAACGTTCTTTTAATCACGATGGACACCACCCGCGCCGACCATCTTCCGCTATACGGATATGAAATCGGACGGACGCCCAATCTGGACGCGCTGGCGTCCGACGGCGTGCTGTTCAAGGAAGCGGTCTCTCACGCTCCGCTTACGCTTCCTTCCCATGCATCGATACTTACCGGAACGTATCCGCTGTTTCACGGCGTAAGGAATAACGGCGACTATTTTGCCTCCGACTCGCTCAACACCCTTGCCGAGATGATGAAAAGCGCCGGTTACGATACGGCCGCTTTCGTAGGCTCGTTCGTGCTCGATTCCCGTTTCGGCCTCGACCAGGGGTTCGATGTTTACGAGGACGACATGATTGACGGAAGACAGAAACATACGATGTTCGAGTTCAAGGATATTCTTGCCGAGCGCGTGGTGAACCGCGTTATCTCGTGGCTGGATGGGCGGAAGGGTGTTTCCGACAAGCCGTTTTTCATCTGGATGCATCTTTACGACCCGCACAGGGAGTACGAACCGCCCCCGCCGTTTGACGACCGTTTCGCCGCGCACCCGTATGACGGCGAAATAGCCTACGCCGACAGCCAGATAGGCAGGCTTTTCGACAGGCTGAAGAAAGCCGGACAGTACGAAAAGACGATGATAACCGTAACCAGCGACCATGGCGAAAGCATGGGCGAACACGGAGAGCTTACCCATTCGGTTTTCATATACAACGCCACCACCCACATACCTCTGATAATGAAACCGCCCGGCGGTAAGTTTGCCGGAAAAACGGTGAAAAGCATGGTAAGGCATATAGATATCGCGCCTACGATACTCAACATCACCGGCGCGATGAAGAAAGCCGATAAACATCTTATCGCCGATATTCAGGGC
>JAJRYM010000154.1 GCA_024275775.1 Nitrospirota bacterium | reverse complement strand
CTTCCGCGCGAGGTTGTATTCGCCCATGATAATCGACCAGATTTCATGTTCGGAAAGATCCGTCTGCCACTCCGGCATAGCCGAATCCCACGGCGTCGATTCCACCGGCAGACCTTTCCCGCCTATCGATATGCGCCAGAAGGTGTAGCCTTCCACAAGCACTTCTATCGTCCCGTTATCGGTGAAATTTATCGGTCTGAGGCCGAAACCGTAAGCCATTGGGCCGTCGCCGGCGGCGCTGTCGCCGTGGCAGGGACGGCAGTTTATTTCATAAAGAGCCCGCCCCTCGAAAAGCCTTTTTTCCAAAAGAGCCTGCCGGGCAAGCTCCCTGTCTTCTTCGCCGTTCCGCAGTTTTCTTAGAAATTCTTTTACCGCAGGCTTCGGTATGAAATCTATCTTCGTAAGTTTTGCGCCTTTTTGTTGAACCTGCGGAAAAAAGCGGACGCTGTTGTTTTTCACCTGCTCGATGAAATCGTTTACGTCGGACGGGGTGGGGTGGGTAAGAGGATTGGTCATCGACTCGAATTTCTTCGGGAAATTGGATGACGGGTGCTGAATCCGCAGGGCGACCGGAGAAGCGGTGGACGGTTTTACCGACTGGAAAACAAGAAACCCGCCCGCAAGCGGTATCAGAATAAAAAAGAAAAAGCGGACAGGCTTTCCGTATTCTCCGCGAACAAGTTTTTTTATCGGGGCAAGAAAACTATGGAGCGTGGCGTCGTCGGAGGTAACATAAACAAAAGCGCCCAGGAAAAACAGGACGGCATAAAAAAGAAAAAGAGTGCGTGGAACGGGAAGAGGGAGGCTCAGCCCCGTAACATTGCGGGAGAGGGCGGGTATGCCGTATTCGATAAGCAGGAAAACCAGCGCCAGTGCGGCCAGCGTTGTCCAGAAAGCGCTTATTCTTTTTTTGTTCATACTATTCTCAGGTAAGAGTCAGCAGATAGGCGATGATATCGTGCAGTTCCTGCACGGTTAGAATTTCTCCGAAATTGCCCGGCATTATCGATTTCTTAAGAACTTTCCATTTGCGTATATCCGATTTTTTGATTGTTACAATCTCTCCCGCCGAGGTTCCTATCGTCAGGTGGTCTTCGGTATCGTCTTTTTTTGTGCCGGAAATTCTTTTTCTATCTTTTGTGAGGACGATAACCGGTTCGTATCCGCCGGCTATTTCCGCGCTCGGTTTTAAAATAGATTCGATGATATACCCCAGCGTTCTTGTGCCGCCAACGTGCGCCAGAGAAGGGCCTACGCTCCCTCCCGCTCCGTTGACGGAGTGGCATTTGGCGCAACCGGCTTTGCTTTCGATATCCCAGAAAAGCGACTCGCCATTTTCCGCATCTCCCTGGATATAGAGTTTTAACTGCCCGGTCGTATCGTTTTGTGATTTTACCGAAGCTTCGATTTTCGTAAAATATTCTCTGGCGATGCCTGTCGGTTTTAGAATATCTTCGGCGGGGATTTCACTTCCCATCGAAGCGAGGAACATTATCACAGCCTTTACTTCATCCGGCTTGAGGTCTATCGGCGGTTTATAGATTGTCGGCATTTCGTTCCTGAAACCTGAGACCACGTAAGCCCCCGGCTCCGCGACGCATTCGAAAAGGTAATCTAGGGCCCGCCACTCCCTGCCGGTCTGGGCCGATCTTTCGGCCGCCCTGTCCACCGCCCGCTCGCCTATCGGCTTTGTAAAGATATCTCCTTTTATGCCGAGGTTTGGGCATCTTATACCGCTTCCTTTTTCGCCGATGGAATGGCAGGTACTGCATTTCCCCTTGCCGAAGAAAATCTTCTCGCCGGCGCCTGCGTTTATTCCTTCCCCGACGGTCTGCTCCCTATCGCCTCCCGTCATAACGGTTATGGTATGCCCCACGTAAACGAACATGGCCGTCATGACGAGCAGAAAGAGGAAAACCTTCGTTAGAGCTTTCGCCATATCAGAGCCTTTCCTCGATATCATCTTTCGGCGCCTCTGCTTTTTTTTCGCCAAGGTCGGAGAGCCAGAAAATCAGCACAAGCCCCAAAAGGAAAACCAGCGATATGGCGGATACCATCACGGTCATCGTGTAGTTGCTGGGCGTGAAAGCCCATTCGGACGTATCGCGCAGAAGCCCGTATATATGCCAGTCGGTTCGCAGTCCCGACCTGATGAAGCCCATGAGCCCCATGTTGAAGGTCATCAGTATGCATAGCGTGATAAGGGTGTACTGCGACCGTTCCGGCATCTTCCCCCATCGCGGTTTTTCATGTTCGCTTCTGAAAAGAAATATCTCAAAAGTGGAAACGAGAACCAGACAGCTCAAAAGCTGTATGAACTGGCTTACGGCGATATTGCGCAGGAACGGGCTGGCTTTTTCCATCACCATAAAACCGTACGGCCCGAGAAAGAAAACGACGCTAAAAATCGTAAAGCCCAGATAGATGAACTGCGCCGTTTTTCCCCTGTCGGCGAAAAAGAGAGCCGTTGACAGAAGGATAACCCCGCAGTTAATGAAAAGAAGCTTGGCCGTGGTTGTGAAAACCTGCACTCGGTCGGGCGGGAGATCGAGAGAAGCGGGGTCGAGCATGAAGAGGCTGAGGCCGTATCGGCCTACCAGCAGAATGCAGAAAAGAGCCGCCGCCAGAATAACCGCCCGCGCCGTTTTGCCGTGCGAGGCAATCGGTATTTTCTTATTTCTGTTGCTCCTTATGTACAGCAGGAAACCGGCGTAGGTAGATATGATTATGAGGTTGACCGCCGCGTTCTTGGCCGGCATCAGCCCCAGATATTTAAGGAGCGGATGATACTGCGACCCGCCCATCCCAGCCACTTCGGCGGCCGTTAGCGGCATGTTATGCGGAGTAATCCATACGGCCAGCGATACGAGTACGGCCGCGTTGAGATATTTCACGTAGCCCCTGTATTTTTCCGCGCCGGGGATGCGCCCCATGCCTGTCCACAAGTAATAGCAGGAAAACAGAAAAAGCCCGCCCACCAGCATAGCCTGCATTATGAAAGTCCAGGAAAAATCGCCTCCCATCATGTTGTTGCCCATGAGGGCGCTGTTCGAATAAACCTCCCGGCCAAGATAGTACCCGGCGAAAGGGAGAGGCAACAGGCCGCATACGCCGACGAAATTCGCCACGTATCCCATCCAGTCGTAATGCGCCCGCTGTGCGTCCGAATCGGCGCCAAGAAACCTTACGGCGGCGTAGGCGCCCGCTACGAACCCGCCGAAAGCGAGGTTGCCGAACATTCTGTGTATGCCGAGAGGAACCCAGAGCGGATTGATAACCGCGTCCATAAGCGTTCCGGTGAATTCGTAGCTGTTCGTATCGTATGCCGTGGGGCTCATCATATACGACACCCACGAATTGGCGACCATCATTATCGCCGTGCCGAAAAGGTTCAGCCATATGCCGCCCCACAGATGGAGGCCTTTTCTGTTTTTCAGGAGAAAGAAGCTCGCCGACGCCAGCAGGAAAAAGACGAACCAGAACGGCTGAACAGCGCCCGGATATTTTCCGAAAAAGCCGAATAGAAAACCCGCGCTGAGAACGGAGCCGACTGCGCCGATAAAGCGGCCACCAAGTTTTATGAAAGAGGGGAGGGGGGCGAGGTTATCCAGCCTTCTCCAGCCGTAGTAATAAAAGTATAGAAAGAAAGTTTCGCCGAAAAAAAGCAGGGCGTAAAAAAGCATGGACTCGCCGAAGATATCCGTCATGTAGCGGGTAAAGGAGGGGTAGAAACCTATCAGAGTAAATATTAAAAGACCGCCAAGCGCCGCCGTAACGGCGTACGCCACCGACAGCAGGCCGGTGAATTCATACGCCAGCAGGTCGTACTTTTTTCGCCCTGTTTTGTAGCCTACGTATTCGATTATGACGGCGAAGATGGGCATCGCCAGCACGAAAGCGCCGAGATAGAGATGCAGTTGCGCCACGAACCATACGGTTTTGCGCGGATTAAATCCCCACAGCATTCGGTAATCGGTATCCATCGCCGAAGCCGCTGAAACGAATATCAAGGAAACGGACAGGAAAACTCCCATGAATCTATAGAATGATTTCATGAACGCTTTCCCATACGCGGTTATTTAAATAAATGGTTAAAGGCGTTATCGCCTTTTTTGACGTTAATTTCCTTTTCCGCTTCTCCCAGCGTTTCATGCCAGATTCGTATTCTGTATTTGCCGGACGGAATATTTTCAATACGAAAATTACCGTCAGCGTCAGTAAGCGCGGTCGAACCGCTTTCCGTAACATAAACCCATCCCTGCATCCATTCGTGAATATCGCATTTGATTTCCATCACTTCGGGCACTTCGAAATTTTCACCGTCAACCTTCTTCTCCTTCATCTCTTTGGGCTGAATGAAATTCACAGGGTCGTTCTCGAACGAGTATGTATGAAAATTGTGCGATACGGTGTCGCCGTTTTTCACCGTAAGCGACGATCCTGCCGGCATTATCAGCACATGCGGTTCAAAACGGCATCCTTTCTGGGTCACTACTGCCGTGCCGGGCTTTGCCGCACCAGCGCCGATTATTTCCACGACAACATTTTTCAGGCCGCCCGATGCGGAGCGCACAAGATTTTCCCTGGGAATCGGATTTTTACCGCAGGCTTCCATATCTTTAGTTACCCGAACCGTTGCCTGTTTGGCGGCGGTTGCCGTTGATATTTTTCCATGCAGTACCGCGGCTTCGGTTGCAGTAACATTCATGCAGAAAATAAAGAGCGCGGTTAGAACGGTGATTTTTTTTATTTTTAATGTCATTTTTCTTTTTCCTTTTTTACTTTAATTGCGAGTGCCATTTCCCCCACAGCTATAAGCAGGCCGACAAACAGCGGCCATAAATAAATATCCGCCTTGACGGGAGGTTTCAATAAAAGACTGTACCAGATGGAAACGGCCCGTTGCGCATCCTTTTCGCCGTTGTTTCCGTCCCACGCGCTAAAGGCTATAGGCAGGTATTTGCCGGCTTCGATGGTTATGTCGTTTTTGGCAGGCCTTTCCAGCGAACGGATAAAAACGGTTTTCCATAACCCAGCTTTATAGACGGCCGCAACCCGCAGAGTCTGATGTTCCCTGTCTAGCGGCTCCATTTTCAAGATGCCTTTGCCGAGAAAAACTTCGGGTCTGCCTCCGTTTGTCCATTTCCAGAGAATAACCGGCTTTGCAGAGCTTCCCCCAAGGAAATACGGTTTTTCGGCGTCTAAAGGCATTTTGACAGGAAGCTGAACGGCCAGCGCATCCAAACCGTTTTGCGGGAATTTATCCGGCGGCGCAGTCAGCGGGCTTTGGGTTTTGTCCGCCCATTCAACATGAATCGCCACTTCGGCGCCATTATACACCGAGCGCACCTCAACCGATTCAATGGTTGTTTTAAACCAGCGTTCCCCTTCGATTACCTGCGCGGCAAGCGGAATATACGATGAAGGAACGGATTGCCATGCCGGGTCGCAGGGATTGCTCGGTAGATCGCCTTGCATGTGTTTCGATACGAGCACATCGTTTATCGGGGGGCGTTTCTTTTGCCTGATGGATTCGACGTAAGCTACGATTCTCCATATTTTTTCAGGAGACAGGGAGTCCATAAACTCCGGCATAGGCGTGCCGGTTATGCCGGTCGCCACTGTTCTGTAAATATCTTCCGGCGAACCGCCGCCCCTGTAAAGCCATCCTTTGGTAAGGTTTCTCGGCCATATCCTGTCGCCCTGGCTGTCTTTCAGCGTCGGCGCCGACGGTCCTGCACCGCGGCCTTCCTTTCCGTGGCATTTCGCGCAGTTTTGCAGAAACAGCTCTTTTCCTTCGCGGATATCTTCAGCCGACGAGGGCGGAGCTGTTCCGATAACTATCGGTTTGGGAACTCTCCCTTTCTTTTTCGCGCGGGCGAATTTTCTGGAAAAGGTTTTTATGTACGCCACGAGATCCCATCTCTCCTCTTCCGTGAGAACGTCTTTCCACGGCGGCATGGAAGAGCCGGGCAGTCCTTCCGAAATCCACCGGAAAAGAGTTTTATCCTGTGGCAGTTTGCCGAATTTCGTGTAGGTGAACTTGTACTGACCCCGCGCGAAGTTTCTGGGACGGGGGCGCAGACGGTCGGCCGCCGGCCCGTCGCCTCTGCCTGTTACGCCGTGACAGCCGGAGCACAGCTTTTCATAAATAGGTTTCCCCTTTTGCGGCTGTTGCGTAGAGGACGGTTCCGCGCCGGAGCTATACGGCAGAGCGAGCAGGAAGATGATGAAAGCTATAGTCGGTTTCATTCGTTTCCCCCAACTTCGCGTGGCCGGTGGCCGGTGTAATCGTAAAGGAAAAGAATTACTTTCCAGATTTTGTCTTCCGAGAGATGGTTCTTCCATACCGGCATCGGGGACAGCCATGGAGCGGCTTCTTTCGGAAGTCCGGGGCCGCCGGTCGATATTCTCCAAAAAAGATACGACTCCTGAAACTGGGCGATGGTTCCCACAGCCTGAAAGTTTGCGGGGTGGGGGTTATGAAACGCGTCGAAAAAGATTCCTTTTCCGCGCAGTTTATCGCCGTGGCAGAAAAGGCAGTTGCGGTAATAGACTGCTTTTCCCTCCTCCACAGCTTTTCGGAAATTATCGGGGTCGTTTATTTCCAGCTCCCTGTACGGATTCCTGAGCGTAATCAAGTTGTACGTTTTCCCGAAAGCCGTCATCGAGGATGGCGGCGCGGGGTGCACCGTTCTGAACTCAACCGGCGCTTCAGTTTTCGGCCTGCTCTGGTAAGTTATGAAAGCTCCCAAAAAAGGCAGAACGAAAAAAACCGCGTTTCTCGAACGCCGTAACGACGGGTCGAACAGAAGCGAATGAAAAGGCGCGGTAAGTTTTCGCGCGGAATCGTCGTCCGCCGTCAATGCCAGAAGCGTCCCCGCGACTATCAGGAACATGTAGGTTTTCATAAGGCTCGCCGGTATCGGCAGTTGAAGGTAAAACGAAAAGAAATACTTTAAAAAAAGGTACGAGCCGATTACCACAGCGGAGGCAGTGAATAGAACCGAAAATTTCTTCATTCTTTTTCGGCCTCGCGCGCAAGGGTTTCCACGGCGAGTGCAAGTTCGGAGACGCGCAGTCTGTCGCCGAAATCGTCCGGCATGATATCCGATTCGTACCCTTTCGCTATGTAGGCGTTGGGGGTCAGAATCGACTGTCTTATATATTGTCTCAAATCGAGTCCGCCCGGCGCGCCGTTTCCGAATCGGCTAAGACCTTTCAGCGGCGGTCCGATTTCACCCTCGCCCGGTTTCATTGCCAGTCCCGGTATTATGTGGCAAAGCCGGCACCTGTATTTTTCGGCCAGTTGCGCCATTGTTTTCACCGGCGGAAGTTCTTCCGCTTCCACCGTCGGCGGCGGTTCGTTCCGAGGGAGTGCAACCGTTACGGCTACGCCCGATGTTTTCTGCAGGAATGCGATTATGGCGTTTATTTCGATATCGGACAGGCCGATAGCCCCGCTTTTAACGGGCGGCATCGGGCTTATCGTATCGTTGCTTCCGGTCTTGCCATAACCTTTCACCACGAAGGCCGACGGCGCGATCATCGATTCATGTATGTACTCTTCCGGGGATGACGCTTCTCCCCTGTATCGCGGATCCGTAATGCGGTATTGCGCACGCACGCCGACAGGATGGCCGTCTTCGCTTTCTTCAATAAGCAAAGGAGCCCTGTGAGTGG
>JAJRYM010000153.1 GCA_024275775.1 Nitrospirota bacterium | reverse complement strand
GCGGTCGCCACGCTCCCGCTCCATCGGGCCCGACACACCGACTAAACTCGCTTTCGCTCACTTGCGCTCCCTCCTCGGTCGCGCCGTCGGCTTGCTTCGAATCCTGCCTCTGTGAAAAGGATTCGCCTACTCTCACTCCGCCTCCGGCTTCGTTCCATTAGGCTCGACCCGCCGACTAAACTCGCTTTCGCTCACTTGCGCTCCCTCCTCGGTCGCGCCGTCGGCTTGCTTCGAATCCTGCCTTTAGGGGAAGTGGCCATCAATAAACCACATCCGTTGGATGCGGTTTATTGATGGCGCGCCCGGCAGGATTCGAACCTGCGGCCTACGGATTAGAAGTCCGTTGCTCTATCCTGCTGAGCTACGGGCGCCACGATTTAAAAGCATTGTAACGAAAATAAAAAGGCCGCCACAAAAGAAATGTGGAAAACCTGTGTAACGAAGCGGATTAGTTTTGCAAAAACTATCTACAAAATCAACCGGTAAGAAGCCGGCAAACGGGATAAACCAGATACGATTATCGGTTTCTCGCGCAATTTAAAAAGCCCTTCTCCTTGACAATCAATTTCGGGGTTTCGGATAATGAAATGAAGAGAGCTGAAGTTTTGCAGCTTAACAGAAGAGGAGTGGTGGCAACTTGCATTCAGAGGGAAATCTTTCGGCCGTGAAGAAATTGGATTTTGAAGAAATACAATCTCTTTTAAAAGACGAACTTGCGACAGTGGAGCGTTCCCTGAAGGAACACGCCGGCTCTTCGGTAGCCGTTATTCCAATCATAAGCGGTTATCTCTCCAACGGCGGCGGCAAACGGTTAAGGCCTATCCTGGTGCTTATCACGGCGCGGCTTTGCGGATACAACGAAGGAGGGGGCGATATAACCCACTCGACCGTTGTCGAATACATACACGCGGCTACGCTTCTTCACGACGACGTCGTTGACGAAGCGGATATCCGCCGGGGCATTCCCAGCGCCAACGCCAAGTGGGGCAACGAATATTCCGTGCTGGTAGGGGATTTTCTTTTCGCTAAATCTTTTTCGCTCATGGCCGACCATTCTCCGCCGGGGGTTGTGCAGGCTATTAGCGAGGCGACAAAATTTTTGGCCGAAGGTGAAATACTGGAACTGGTGCACAGCGCCGATATCGATTTAACCGAAAAAGAATATCTTAATCTCATTTTCAGGAAAACAGGCGCCCTCATAAAAGCGTGTTGCCAGGTGGGAGGCCTGCTGGGCGGAATCCGAGGCGAAGTTACAGGCAGGCAGATGGCCGCGCTGGAAACATACGGCGAAAATATCGGCATCGCTTTCCAGATAATCGACGACCTGCTGGACTTCACGGCAGACGAAAAAACGCTCGGCAAACCGGTCGGCCAGGATCTTATTGAAGGGCACGTTACGCTCCCGGTTATCCACGCCTTCGCTAACGCCGATGAAAAGGAAAAAATATTCATAGCGGAAACCGTGAAAAGCAGGGAACTCTCCGCACGGCGCATAGGCTCCATAATCGAACTCATCGGAAAATACGACAGCATATCTTATTGCAAAAAGATGGCCGAAAATCATATTGATAAGGCCGTCGGCGAACTGGACTGTTTCCCGCCGAACGAATATCTTGACGCTCTTAAAGGATTGGCGGATTATATAATTAACAGGGAAATGTAGGTTTTGTGCACCCTTATGTTGAACTGGCGTTCAAAGCGGTAAGGAACTACGTAACAACCGGAAAAAGAACGGCTGCACCGTCTCCCCTTCCGCCCGATTTTAAAAAACTCGCCGGCGCGTTTGTATCCCTTAAAAAAGACGGCAATTTGCGCGGGTGCATCGGAACCTTAAGTCCGGTAAGAGCAAATCTCGCCGAAGAGATAATAGAAAACAGTATCGCCGCCGCTTCGCGGGACAACCGGTTCCCGGCGGTGCGGGAGGATGAATTGCGAAGCCTCACAATATCCGTCGATGTTCTCTCATCAGCCGAGGATATAAGCTCGGCAGAGGAGCTCGACCCGAAAATCTACGGCGTGATAGTCACTTCCGGCCTTAGGCGCGGAGTGCTTCTGCCGGATTTGGAAGGGGTGGATACGCCCGAACAGCAAATCGATATATGCAAATGGAAAGCCGGAATACCGCCCAAAGCCGAAGTGACGCTTCAGCGGTTTAAGGTTGCGAGGTACAGATGAACGCGCAAACGGAAACCCCGGTAAAAGCCGTTTACTGGGACAAAGCGAAAAACGGCAAAGTGGTCTGCCGACTCTGCCCGTTCCATTGCAAACTGCCGGAAGGCAAAATCGGCATCTGCAGAGCCAAGCAGAACATCGGCGGGGAGCTTATAGCGATAACATACGGCCGAACCACCTCGCTGATAATGGACCCCATAGAAAAAAAGCCGCTTTATCATTTCTATCCCGGCGCGTCCATCCTTTCGGCGGGCCCGAACGCGTGCAACCTGAGCTGTAGTTTCTGCCAGAATTTCCAGATATCACAGCTTGACGCCCCCACAAGCTACATCTCGCCCGAAGCGCTGGCCCGTACTGCGGAGGAGGAAGGCTCTTTGGGAGTGGCCTACACATATACCGAACCGCTCATGTGGTACGAATACATACTGGACGCGGCGAGGGAAGTGAAAGAGCGAGGGCTTAAAAACGTAATCGTAACCAGCGGCCACCTTGATGAAGAGCCGTTCAGAAATCTTCTCCCGCTTATAGACGCCGTGAACATAGACGTAAAATCGATGTCGCCGGAGTTTTACCGCAAAACCTGCAAAGGCAAACTGCAACCGGTGCTTCGCAACGTAAAAATAGCGGCCGAAAAAATACACGTCGAGATTACGAACCTCGTGATACCCGGCCTGAACGACTCGGACAATCTTTTTGAGCAGTTGGCCGAGTTCCTGGCCGATATCGACCCGATGATACCTCTTCACTTTTCCGCCTACCATCCCGCGTATCGGATGAATGCTCCGCGCACCCCCGCGCAAACGCTTATCCGGGCGCGTGAGATAGCCCTCAAAAAACTGAAATACGTCTATATCGGAAACGTGCACGTACCGGACGCCGATAACACATACTGCCCCTTCTGCGGCGCTCTTCTTATAAAGCGGGATTACACAGGCGAAGCAGTGGCTGTAAACAGCGGCGCGTGCGAAAAATGCGGCGAAAAGGTGAACATCATCAATTAATGAGCTTGCGCATAAATTTCCTTTGTTTAGAATGAACCGTCATACAGCCGAAACAACTGAACGGAAAAGGGAGGTCAATAATGGAAAAATGGAAATGCAATAAATGCGACTACGTTTACAACCCAGAAAAGGGAGATATATCTCAGGACGTCCCGAAGGAAACGAAGTTTGAAAAAATGCCGGTTGACTGGCATTGCCCGAAATGCCGAGGCGAAAAAGGAAAGTTCAAAAGGCTTTAAGAACGTCCGCAGTCCGCTTTTTACCGCGCCCCGTTAAACGCTACTATCGCTTCAACCAGCCCGTCGATTGTGTATTCGGCGGGCTCCACATCAACCGTAAATCCAGCCTGCCGTGCAGTATCGCTCGTTATCGGGCCTATGGAAGCAACTTTCACCTTGCCCTGAATCTCCTTTAGCTCGGCTTCCGTGAACATACTTACAAAATTCGTAACGGTGGATGAGGATGTGAAAGTGACCATCATATCCCTGCCGCCGCGCGCAAGCTCAAGAGCCTCATCTTTGCGAGTCTCCGGCTGAACCGTTCTGTAAGCGGTAACGACGTCCACTTCCGCGCCCTGTTCGGCCAGCACTTTCGGAAGAACTTCACGCGCTTGCTCGGCGCGCGGAATAAGAATCTTTTTGCCCTTCACGTCGCCGATTTTCGCCAGAATCCCTTCCGCGCGAAATTCGTCCGGCACGAGGCTCACCTGTATGCCGAGATTTGCCACAGCCTCGGCCGTCTTTTTCCCGATGGCGCATACGGCCGGCCCCGCAAGCCCGCGTATATCGCGCCCCGTATCCTTCAGCCGTTTAAGAAGGTATGAAACAGCGTTTACGGATGTGAAGATAAGCCAGTCGTAACTGCCCGCTGAATCGATAGCCCTGTCCAGCGCGTCCCAGCTTTCCGGCTCGACCGTTTTAATCGTTGGAAACTCCAGCGCCGCCGCGCCCAGCTCCTCAAGCCGGGATAGAAATCCGCTGGCCTGAGCCCGCGCGCGGGTTACCAGAATATGCCTGCCGAACAGCGGCCTGCTTTCAAACCAGTTCAGCTTCTCCCGAAGAGTTACAACCTCCCCGACGATGATAAGAGAAGGCGGCGCAACTTTTTCCATTTCGGCGATTTCCACGATGGTTTCCAGCGTTCCAGTCCACGTCTGCTGAATGGAAGTCGTTCCCCACCTAACCAGCGCCACCGGCGTTTTGGCACTTCTGCCGCCTTTAATCAGGTTCGACACGATGTGAGGCAGATTTTTCACCCCCATGTAGAAAACAAGCGTACCGATTCCGGTGGCGATTTTATCCCACTGAATGGCGCTTTCATCCTTTGTCGGGTCTTCATGGCCGGTGATAAAAGCCATAGTCGATGTGCAGGAGCGGTGGGTTACCGGTATCCCGGCGTAAGCCGCCGCCGCCACTCCGGCCGTTACGCCGGGAACAACCTCAAACTCCACGCCGGCCGATATCAGCTCCTCGGCCTCTTCGCCTCCCCGTCCGAAAACGTAGGGGTCGCCCCCTTTCAGGCGGGCTATGTTTTTTCCTTCGCCGGCTTTTCGCACCAGCAGTTCGTTTATCTTTTCCTGAGGAAGCGTATGAGCTCCGCCTTTTTTGCCGACGTAGATAATCTCGGCGTCGTCTCTCGCCTCATCGAGAAGGCGCGGATTGGCAAGATAGTCGTACACCACAATCTCGCAACTGCGTATCAGCTCAAGGCCCCGCACCGTTATGAGAGCGGGATCGCCGGGCCCGGCGCCGATAAGGTAAACTTTTCCGTTCATAATTCAAAAGAGAGTATCACATAGGCGCGAAAGTCTGGCCGAATAAATGCGAAAAACTCTCAAAAAAGGGGCGGTTAGGAAGATGGCAGACGCCGATGCGTAGCGAACTATTTATTTTTTGTCCGCTTCTTCTTTTTTCAGCTCCTCAATCCGTTGGTTTGCGTCTTCCCTGCTTTTAAACCCGCATTCCAGCACGGTATAAAAAGGCCTCTGCTGAGCGGGGAATTTCGTTATGACATCCGCTCCAAGCTGTCCCGTAGCGTTAATCCTGAAAATGCAGTAATCGTGAGCCATCCTTCAACCCTCCCAAAAAATGTTGGCAATCGGTTTCCTACCGATTTTATATCAAAACGGTTCCGTTAGGGCAACGGGCGGATATTACAGAGAACGTAGCGGAATTTTAATATCACCCAGTTTCCCGCCAAAATCCGCCGCGCCGATTTTCACTACGCCTCCCCCGCAGGCGGCTGTGATGCCGGCTTTCATCGCGGCGCGTGCCACTTCTATCGAAACGGCGTCTATTATTATTTCAAAAACCGCATCAACCCCTTCCGGCAGTTTACGGGTCGGGTTTTTCCTGGAATCGATGGTTGGGCAGTAATCCTCCTGCGTAGAGGCTGTGAGGAAAGAATAGCGCGACCCAAGCCTGCTGGCGGACGCCACCACGCCGCCCGCGAATGGAAGTATCAGCCCCGGCATATCCCGTATGGCCGAAACAGCCCGCTCGGCCGCTTTTAGCCCGGCCTTCCGGCTGGCGGAAAAAATCCAGAAATTAGCACCCCCTACCCCTTTGCCAATCTTGATATTCTTCTCAAGAACAAATTCTCCAGCCGTTATCGGCACAACCACGCAGTCGCGGCCATGCCGTTTTTCCACCCGCTCGAAACCGTTGCCGAAATAGCCTATCTTCACGCCAAGTTCGAAATCGGCTCCCTCTTCCAGTCCGTTGAACACCATAACCGTGGGCGCGGGCAGGCATACCTGCCCGACCCGCCTTATCAGTTCCGTTTCGAGTTTGCGCCGTGAACGGGCAAAGAAAAGAAGCTCGTGCCCCGGTCTGCCGTCGGGCGTCTTGAAGTCGTCCCCTCGCGCTTCGATGCCTGCTTCACAGCCGCAGTCGATTATTGAGGTGGCGCATCCTACCGCGCCGGCAGACGCTTCGCCCGCCCATTTGCCGGACGTGCCGGTAACGACCAGCCGGGCGAACGGTGCCTCGAACGCCTCCGCCGCGATATCTTCAATTGGAACGCCGGTTATTTCCATCGCTCGATTTTAGCAGACCGCAAACCTGCGAAAAGCGTTAATTGGTAGCTTTCTCCAGCGCCTCGGCCACGAACCTGTTTAGGGTAAAACCTTTTCGTTTCGCGGCAAGCACGGCACGGCGATGGAGTTCGGGAAGCAGTCTTACATTGAAACTGCCCTTAAAAGGCTTTTCAGGTTCGACATTCCGCTCCCGGCAAAGCTCCAGATAATCATCCACGGCATTCTCGAACGATTTTCTGAACTTCCTGGCGGTAGCGGCTTCATAACTTGCCAGCGCTTTTATAAACTCGACCTTGCCGTAAAAAATATTATCTTCTTCATCGAAATGAACGGAACCGTAGTAATTTTTATATTCCATCATATCTTTCATAACAGCCCCTCCTCTTTAAGGAAATCTCCAATCAGAACGCCGTTTATTTCCATCACTAGATATTAGCAGACTGTTTATATCGGGTTGTCGTTTCTGTAGATTATCCGGCCGGATTTTACGACAAGCGCGGGGCGGGCGAACATCCGCTCAATTTCATTACCTGTCAACTCCCCTTCCTGCGGCGGGCGGTAAAGAACTATATCCGCCACGGCGCCGTTTCCGAGATGGCCTCGGTCGCTCAGGCTCAGCGCGCGGGCGGGCGACGTGCGCGTAATCTGCGCCGTTTCAAAAAAAGAATATTCCCTGCCGTTTGAAAGAAGAGCGGAAACAGCCGGCGCTTCCGGGTTTAATCCGCGCGCATAGTCATCCCTCGCCGTTTTGGACATCAGCCGAGCGATAATGCCGGGGTAGCCTTTAATAGCGCCGCCGGACGGGAAGTCTATGGAAAGCGACGCCTGCGAAAGATCCCGAAGCTCCAGCAATAATTCCATGCCGGCCAGCCAGAAAACGGCGTCGTGAAACCGGCTTTTCTGAAAAACGTATTCTGCGGATAGATACGGCGAACCGGCGGGAAGCTCCGATTCGGCTGTGCCGGTTATTCTGCCGAAAAGCTCCTCATCGGCCGTCAGCGTAAGCGCATCGCCGAAAACCGGCGGACCCAAATCGAAGGTGACGTTGGGATGCTCCGACAGGAGCGAAGCCGCCTCCGCAGGCCGGGGATAAAGCTTTCCATGCAGGCTGTCGAAAATGTAATAGGCGACATGCGAAAGATGGCATCGCCTCCCTTCAAGTTTTTCAAGAAAACTTTCCAGCGTACGGATATTGCCCGGCTTGCCGAGATCCGGCAGGTGAATATGCGGCGGCACTGCCGGCTCGTCATCTTCGGCGAGAAAGAGCTCCACCCCCTCGCGCCCCACGTACTTTCGGGTAAGAAATCGTTCCGCCTCCTCTTCGGAACAACTGCCCGTTTCCAGCAGAAGCAGGAAGAAATCGATATCGCCGCCGATGTTTTCGGCCAGCGCGGCAGACTTTGCGTTAAGGCCCGGCTCGACGAAGCAGGTTATCCCCTGCGCGAGCATGGCGCGAACGGTTTTTGCGGAATCAAAAGCTCTTCCGCCGCCCATCAACCCGGCGTTACGGCCCGCCGAAATAACATGCGCGTGAATATCCATCCCGCCCGCCATAGCTATACAGCCGGAACCGTTAATCGTTTCGCCTTCCACGCCGGAAGCGGCGATGCGCCCTCCGCTTACGTTGATATCCCGGCGAAGGCCGTTAACCTTATTGGCTGGGTCGAAAACGGTGGCGCCGGTTATGCGCATCGGCAGGCTATCTGTTGAGTTCCACCGGATTGAATACCGGCTGGTAAGAGAAATTTACTATTATGTGAATTCTTTTCATGGTGAGTTTCCTCGGAAACGGTTTGAAAGGAGCCGCGCGGGTTATGGCCTCTATGGAAGCGTCGTCAAGCTGTTTTGCGCCGGAAGAGGAAACAACGCCGGTGGCGTACAGGTTTCCGTCGGGCAAAAGCGTGAATCGTATAACGGCGCTCCCGCCCAGACTTTTCATAATAGCCTCGTCCGGGTAGTACCAGACTTTTTCAATCTCTTTTTTTATTTTCGCAAAATAGTCTGCGTACTCGAATTTTTTCGTATTGAGCGAAATAATCGCCTCGTCGTCGTTTTCAAAAAAACTGTTGGGATTGTTCAGAACGAAAGTATCTATCTCGTCCCCTTCAAGAAGCGGTTCGCCGGTCTGTTCTTCCATTATTTCCGGCGTCTTTTCCGATGTTTCCGGAACGGGGGCCGGTTCCGGCTCCTTTTTGGCAATATCCGTTTTATCCGCTGTTTTCGCCTCGCTTTTATCCGTCACATCGGGCGGTGAGGAAAG
>JAJRYM010000002.1 GCA_024275775.1 Nitrospirota bacterium | reverse complement strand
CCCGCCCTGTTTTCCAAAGCAAATTTACCATAAAAGTCGCTTTTATGTCTCCTGCTGAGACGAAGGTACTGCTCGATAATCTTAAGGTTTCTATAAAGGAAAAGAATTTCAACCTACTCTCCCGTCAACTTGGAATAAAAAAAGAAACGGCGGAAAAAATCGTTGCAATTAATGCCGGCAAACGTGTGAACTCAGGAAAGAAGGATTTTCTTCAGGTTACTCTGGAAGTGTATGACCCATCTATCCTGCCAGCGCTGGCAGACAGCCTTGTGCAGTGGCTTAACAGGAACGACTTGGTAGAAAAACAGCTTTCCTTAACGAAACAAAACCTTCTTTATATGAGAAACGAGATTATTGGCAAGCTCGGTAAAATTGAGGAGCTTGGGGACATCGTTTCGAGGCAGGTTAAGCAGGGTCGTTTGTCTAATATCGGGTTTAACCCACTCGATTTAGGAACCGACATAATCAACCTGAAACAAAAACTGCAAAATTTGGAAGACGCGATTGCTTTAACCAAAGGGTTCAAGATATCCGTTGAGCCGACTGTTCCAAGCAAGCCGATAAGGCCCAAGAAAGTTATGTATGTAATAGTAGCCGGTTTCGTTTCTCTGCTCGCGGGGATTTTTTTGGCATTCTTTAAAGAATGGCTGGATTCGGCAAAAGGAAGCGCATCAGCTGTAGAGAAGTCCCCCCGGCGCACTGCCTGATGTTTGTGCTTAAGTAAAACCGTTTCGACTCCGTCTGCTAATCGGCTTTTAGGGCATTCAGTATTTTCGCAGTCGAGGTATCCAACCAGCCGTCTTGTCCCGGAACTGTTCAACACAGTGCGTACGCCCTGATTTCCTGGAACTTTCCCAAAATAATGCTAGAATACCCGGATGTTTTTCAGGCAACCATTTGATTTGGTGAGCCTCCGGCGGCAGGGGATTGTGTTGGTCGTGTCTTTTTTCCTTTCAGCCTGCGGAGGGTATGCCAATACTGATATGTCCGCCCATACCGATGCCGGTGCGGTAAGCGTAAGCGCGCAGGCCTTGCATTCCCTGGCAAATATGGAAACCGGAACTTTCGACGATATCATATCGCCGGGCAGTTGTGATTCTGCCGGCTCTCACAATATGGCCTCCGTTTCGGCAATTCTGGATGAGTTGAATTCTTCCCTCCCGGAGATGGGGAATTTCGAGCCCCCGGCCAACTCCGTTCTCCTTCGCAAAAGACCTCCCCGCGAGGACGGCACAATAGCGGTTTATCTATGCAGGGGGCTGGCCTCTAACGCTTTCACACTGTTTCGTTCCATTTATCTTTCCGAAAGTTTTTTGGACAACCTGCGAACAACCGCGGCTGAGTGGGGCGATGACCGGCTGTATTTCTCGGCTCTCGCGTATGTTGTTTATCATGAAGTGGGACACGCTGTTTTAAACCATTCCGCCGCCAGGATTCCGGGCGGTTCAGACGGTTTCGATTTGCCTCAGGAACTGGAGGCCGACGCGTTCGCCTACGATCTCATACAAATTACCGGCCGCAACCCGCTGGGCGTTGTAATGGCGCAGTCTCTTGAAGGCCCGTAATCGGTTACCGGTTTTTTTTTGAAAGGATGATGCCATGGCGATAGACAAAGAACTGCTTGATATTCTCGCCTGTCCCAAATGCAAGGGAGAACTTGCTCTCACGGAGGATAAAAAAGGGCTTATGTGCAAACCGTGCAGGCTTTTGTACGAAATCAGGGAAGATATTCCGATAATGCTCGTTGATGAAGCGGTCAGGCTGGATGAGAACCTGAATCCCCTGCCGCCCGCCGAATGACCCTTCCGCTCACAGCCGCCATTATCGCATTCAACGAAGAGGATAAAATCGAAGACTGCCTGCTTTCGGTTGCGTGGGCGGAAGAGAAACTGGTTGTGGATTCACACAGCGCGGACGCCACGCGGGATATAGCCCGCGGGCTGGGAGCGCGGGTAATCGAACGCGACTGGCCCGGGCATGTAAGCCAAAAGAATTTCGCGCTGGAAAACGCTTCCAATGAATGGGTTTTATCCATTGACGCCGATGAACGCATCTCCGAAAAACTTTACGGAGAAATCATATCCGTAATGGAAAACAGCTCTGCCGACGGATACCGGATGCCCCGAAAAGTTTTCTATATAAACCGCTGGATTAATCATTGCGGCTGGTACCCGGCGCCTAAAATCAGGCTTGTAAGAAAAAACAGAGCGCGGTGGGGTGGGGTTGACCCACATGACACCCTGCTGGTGGATGGAAAAGTGAAAAACCTAAAAGGCGACATATATCACCTTTCTTTCGATACCATTCACGATCATTTCAAAACAGTCAATCATTTCACGCGTGTTGGAGCCGAGGAGGCTTTCAAGAGGGGTAAACGGGCGAACGCGGCCGACATAACCTTCCGGCCTATGTTTACCTTTTTCAAGATGTATTGTCTGAAACTCGGCTTTCTGGACGGGATGGCCGGTTTGATCGCCTGCGCTTTATCGGCCTTTAATACTTTTTCAAAATATGACCGCCTTTACGATTTAGCCGCCGCCGAATAACATTTTTCGACGCTGGTCGAGGTCTGTAATCCTTCGAATGATTTGCTCACTAATGGGAAAGGGCGAAAAGACCGGACTACTAATTTTCCAAAGGAGGCATTTGATGCGGTCAAGAATATTTCTTGTTTTTGCTTTGCTGTTACTTCCCCTCGTACAGGATGCCGCTTCGGCCGATCCGAAGGTCATTACACTCACCCAAACGGCTTGCCAGTTGCTGGAGCCTGAAGGACAGGACAGGCATTTTGTTTCCAGCCGGTCCGACGACTGTGAAGCTGTTAACCGGAAAACGTCCGAGCAACGGCTTGCATCGGCGAAGGTTTTAAGATTGAAGCCGGGAAACTATATTTTCCGCGTTACGAATAAAAACGTTCCATATCAGCTCGGTTTTTATCTGAGAGGCGACGGAATCGTCAACTCCTTAAGGCTTCCCAAAGTTAGCGGCGGCGGGCTGGCGAAAGGCGCTACGAAGGATTACAAGATTACTCTGGTGAAAGGCGAATATGTTTATTCATGCCCGCTTAATCCCACCCCCGATTACAAGCTGGTTGTTGCCGAATAAAGGCTGAATTTCCCCCGGCACGGCATATACGCCGATTGCCGGACGGCGGTTTTCTCTGCTAGACTGTGTCCCTCTGAAGAGAACGGTTTGTCTTATCTGCAAGGGGGTATCGATGGCTAATTTTCCCGGTCGGCAACTTGAATCAAAAATAAGAATTGTCCCTGATTTCCCCAAAGAAGGCATTGAATTTTTAGACCTTACAACTCTTTTCAAGGATGCCGCCGCTTTCAAGCAGGTTATAGACCTCCTGTACGATGAATATAAAGATAAAGAAATAGAGCAGGTAATCGGAATCGAAGCGAGAGGGTTTGTGGCGGCTTCCGCGCTTGCCTACAGGCTGGGAGCGGGAGTGGCGCTTATCCGAAAGCCCGGCAAACTCCCGGCGGAAACCATCTCCTGCCGATACGATCTGGAATACGGTTCCAACGAAATCCATATCCATAAGGATGCTCTACAAAAAGGGGAGCGGGTTCTTCTGATTGACGATCTTCTCGCAACCGGCGGGACGATGGCGGCCTCCATCAATCTCGTGGAACAGCTTGAGGGAGAAATCGCGGGGATAGCTTTTATTGTGGAGCTTGCCTTTCTCGACGGCAGAGAGAAACTTGGCAACTATCCGATATTTACCCTTATCAGGCGCGATTGAGCGTTACTT
>JAJRYM010000152.1 GCA_024275775.1 Nitrospirota bacterium | reverse complement strand
GCCGGACTGGCCTGCCGACCCGCTGGTGGTGGAAGAGCTTGCCGCACAGGCCGCCATCCCCGGAAACCGGGGATACACAGACAATGGCATCATGGAGTTCAGACAGTCGGCCGTTACCTACATGAAAGAGGTTTTCGGCGTGGAAGGGCTCGACCCGGCAATCCACGTAAACCATTCCATCGGAAGCAAACCGGCTCTCGCCATGCTCCCGGCGGTCTTCATCAATCCGGGCGACGTTACGCTGATGACCGTGCCCGGCTATCCGATTACCGGCACGCATACCGGCTTCCTCGGCGGCGATGTTTACAGCATGCCGCTCGACAGCGAAAACGGTTTCCTGCCCGACCTCGATGCGGTGCCCGCCGACGTTCTTAAAAAAGCCAAGCTCCTTTATCTCAACTATCCGAATAATCCGACCGGCGCCACAGCGACAGTCGAGTTTTACGAGAAAGTTGTGGAGTTCGCCCGCGCCAACAGTCTCGTGGTGATACAGGACGCCGCCTACTCTGCGCTCGTGTACGGCAGAAAACCGCTTTCCTTCCTTTCGGTGGAAGGCGCGATGGACGTCGGCATAGAAATCCACTCGCTCTCGAAAGCGTTCAACATGACCGGCTGGAGGCTGGCGTTCGTCGTCGGCAACCCATTAGTCGTCGCCGGGTTCGCGAGCATCAAGGACAACAACGATTCCGGCCAGTTCGCCGCCATTCAGCGCGCGGGAATGGTCGCTCTGGCAAATCCGTCCATCACCCAAAAGACGGCGGCCAAGTACGAGCGAAGACTCGGCATGATGGTGGAGATTCTCAAAGAGGCCGGTTTCGACGCGCGTCTGCCGGGCGGGACTTTTTATCTGTACGTTACCGCGCCGGTCGGCGCGAGCGGCGGCAGAAAGTTCGCCACGGCCGAGGACGCCAGCCAGTTTCTTATACGGGAAAAACATATCTCCACCGTGCCGGAAGATTCCGTCGGTAAATTCCTGCGGTTTTCATCCACGTTCGAGGCGGCCGACGAGGCTGAAGAAAAGCGGGTGCTGGAGCTAATGGGAACGCGCCTTCAGGAGGTCGGTTTTGAGTTTTAACAGCGCGGAAAAACAGCCCAAACCGCTCGGCAGACTGGTGGAGGTTTATTTATCGCTCGGCTCGAATCTCGGCGATAGCAGACAGCATATCGAAGACGCCGTAAAACATCTGCGGGAATCGGACGGCATCACCGTGATGAAACTTTCCGGTTATTACAGCTCCGCGCCGCTCGGAATGGAATCGGCCAACATGTTCCTTAACAGATGCGTGGAGATTGCCACGTCGCTCGAACCGCTCGCCCTGCTCGACAGGCTGGAGGAGATAGAGTTCATCTGCGGCCGAACCGCCGGCAAGGGCAAACATCACGACCGCACACTCGATATGGATATTATTCTCTACGGCGAGATGGTGGTCTCCTTCCCCCGCCTGAAGGTGCCGCACCCGAAGATGGCCGAACGGCGCTTCGTGCTTGAACCGCTCGCGGAGATAGCGCCCGACCTCATACATCCGACCCTCAGGAGAAAGGCGGCGCGGCTCATCGAAGCGGTCTCAGACCAGCAGGTTTCCAGAGAAAGTTTTGAGAAAACCTGAATACATCGCCATCGAAGGGCCTATCGGCGTAGGTAAAACGTCGCTGGCAAAAAAGCTGGCCGAGCAATTCAACGCCGAACCGATGATGGAAACGGTCGATGAAAACCCTTTCCTGCCCGGCTTTTACGAAGAGATGGAAAAATATTCCTTCAGCACGCAGATTTTTTTTCTGCTCTCGCGCTACCGCCAGCTCAAGGAGGCGGCGCAGTTGGACATTTTTCAAAAAAGCATCGTCTCGGATTACATACTGGAAAAAGATTTCATCTTCGCGGGACTGACCTTGAATTCCGAGGAGTTCAAACTCTATAATGAGATATACCAACTGCTGAGCGGGAAGCTGGCCAAGCCGAAT
>JAJRYM010000151.1 GCA_024275775.1 Nitrospirota bacterium | reverse complement strand
GCCCCATATTCAACGAGCTCATAGCGCAACTACCGGAGGAATCTCGTATGACGGCGCGATTGCAACTCGGCGAAGTTGATCGCATCACGGAAGCGGTTGAAACAATCGATGCGCGTATGCGGGAGGTCTTTGACGAGACGGAAGATGTGCGCCTGCTGAGGACAATTCCAGGCATAGGATTCCTGTTCAGCATCGTCATCACGCTTGAAGTGGGAGACATCGCGCGCTTCCACTCGTCTTCGTCTTTCGCATCGTACGCTGGAACAACCCCCCGCGTCCACTCAAGCGGAGGCAAGACGCGCTATGGGACGCTACGCAACGACGTGAACCGCTACCTCAAGTGGACTTTTATGGAGGCTGGCAACATTATCTCCATGCTAAGGAGCCACTATCCGGCAAAGCATGTATGTAAAAAATACACAAAAATACGCAACAGAAAGGGACACGCTAAGGCGGTGGGGGCGGTAGCCCGACACCTGGCCGAGGCGGCCTACTGGGTATTAACCAAAAGAGAGGAGTATATGGACCCCGGAATACGGCGGCAAAAGCCAACGGAGGCATAAGCGCGTAGATGTCATGAACCTTTAAGGTTCGAGCAGTGATTGCGACTTGTCTCTGGAACAATATCATGCCGCACTGACGGCGAAGAGATGACTCAGGCCCAAACGCCTATACCGGGAAACCTACGCTTAGATGAAAAAAACTTGACTAACGGCGCACTAACAGAGATGACAGTTTCGGGAGGGAGGGTCTGCCACGGCTGGTTTCGACTTAGACGATTTTATTCAGTACGATTATGAGAGAAAGGATCTGCGCCATGAACATTGCTATTGAATCTAAACGGGAACAGATAAAAAATCTCTGCACTCGCTTTCGCGTAAAACGTCTGGAACTTTTCGGATCGGCGGCGCGAAATGATTTATCTCATCCGCCGAGCGATATTGATTTCCTCGTGGAATTTCAGGACATGGATTACGTGGCCCATGCCGATGCCTATTTTGGGCTCCATGAGGAGCTGGAAGCTCTTTTCCAGTGCGAAGTTGACCTGGTTGAAACAAAGGCTATTAAAAATCCGTATTTCCTGAAATCGGTAAATCAAAATCGGGCTTTGATGTATGCGTCCTGCTAGTCTTGCCCTTTTGCCGAAAGAATGAAGAACCCCTGCCCCACGCCTTTGGCGTGGGCCCCCTCCCCTTAAAAAAGGGGCGGATTTCCGTAATCTATCTTTGCGAACCGAAGGCGAAGCAATCTCTATCTAAAATAGTGTCGGCATATCTGTATGTTTTTTGAGATAGCCACGCCCGGCTCTGCCTCCGGCTACGCCGTGGCTCGCTATGACAGGTTGGTTATCTTTTGCCTTCGAGGACGACGACGAACTCGCCTTTCTTCCGCTTGCCGGTAAGTTTCGCGGAAATTTCGGCGGTCGTGCCTCTTAAGAACTCCTCGTAAAGTTTCGTCAGCTCCCGCCCGACGACAATGCGCCGGTCGGGGATTTCCGCTGTAAGTTCGCCGAGCAGTTTTATAATGCGATGCGTAGATTCATAAAGCACAACAGTTCTCGGTTCTTCGCAAAGCTCTTTCAGCAGTGCCAGCCGTTTGCCGCTTTTAATCGGCAGAAAACCTTCAAACCGAAATGACGCGGTATCGAAACCGGACGCAGTAAGCGCCGACAGCAGAGCCGACGCGCCCGGCACCGGCACAATGTCGATGCCGTTTTCAATAGCCAGCCTCACTATCCGCCCCGCCGGGTCGGAGACGCCGGGCGTTCCGGCGTCCGTTACGACGGCGACAGATTCGCCCGCCAGCAGGTTTTTTAGAAGCCGCTCCGCGCCCCGCTCCTCGCGCGGGCCGTAATAACTGACCAGCTTTTTGCCGGTAATCCCAAGATGCGTAAGCAGTCCTCTCGTCTTGCGCGTATCTTCCGCCGCTATAACGTCAGCCGATTTCAGAATCTCCACAGCCCGCAAGGTTATATCCCCAAGGTTTCCGATGGGAGTAGCGACGAGATAGAGTTTCCCCATTCTACAGGCGCTCCTGCAAACGTTTTATGCGCGCGCCCGATTCCGCCAGCCGTTCTTCGCTTATTTTCCCAGACTCCGCCAGCTTGCGAAATGTTTCGATAAAGCGGACGATGCCGTCGATATCATCCCTAATCAGCAAAATATCCGCGCCCGCGTTGACCGCCCGCTCGATCCTCTCATCGAGGCTGTAATTCTTTTTCAGCGCGCCCATATTCAGATCGTCCGTTACGATTACCCCCTCGTACCCCAGCTCGCCGCGCAGAATCTCCACAAGAATTTCCCGAGAGAGCGTGGCGGGATTTTTCGCGTCCACCTTACTGAAAAGGATGTGCGCCGTCATAATGAAATCCACGCCCTCCTCCACCGCCATCCTGAACGGCGCAAGCTCCCTGCTTTGGAGAACATCGATGGAAGTATCCTGCATAGGCAAAGCTTCGTGAGAATCGAGGAAAGTGTCGCCGTGCCCCGGAAAATGTTTTCCGCAGGTGAGCAGGCCGGCGTCCCGCAAACCTCTTATAGCCTCGTACCCGCCCGCCATAACGGACTCGGCCGTATCGCCGAACGCGCGGTTTCCTATCACCGGATTTTCCGGGTTACTGTTGATGTCGAGCACCGGCGCCCAGTCGGTATTAAAACCGAGTTCCCTGATTTTCTCACCCATCGAGCGGTAGTTTTCATAAATCTCTTGCAACGGCAGTTCGCCCGCAGGCGGATGTTTGCCGATGAGAGAGGCAAGCCGCGATACGCGCCCGCCTTCCTCGTCCACGCTTATAAAAACGGGCTCTCCGCCCCGGCCCGCGATGCGGCGATTAAGCTCCTTCAGCGCGTCGGCGGTTTCCGGTATGTTTTCAGCAAAATGGATAACGCCGCCGACCCGGTATTCAACGAACAGTTTTTCAAGTTCAGGATTCCACTCATCGCCGGGGAAGGAGACTATCGCCATCCGCCCCACGGCTTCCTTTATATCCACCGCTCCACCCTAAACGAACAGCAGTGAAAGGTCGGCCGAAGGCGCCGAGTGCGTAAGCGCGCCTATGGAAATTCTGTCGGCGCCCGCAAGCGCGTACCGCCGCACGTTTTTAAGCGTAACGCCGCCGGAGACCTCCACGAGCGCGCGGCCGTTTATAAGCCCGACCATCCGTTTCACCTGCGCCGGTTTCATGTTGTCCAGCATGAGGATTTCCGCCCCCGCCGAAAGCCCTTCCAGAACTTCGGCGCGGTTTCTAACTTCGAGCAGAACAGGTTTTCTGGTTTTCCTCTTTACCCGCCTTACCGCCTCAGCGATGCCGCCGGCCGACGCGACGTGGTTTTCCTTGATGAGGGGAGCGTCCGAAAGAGAGAACCGATGATTTTTACCGCCCCCGCAGGTGACAGCGTATTTATCGAGTAGACGCATGTTGGGCGTGGTTTTGCGGGTATCGAGAATCACCGCGCCGGCGCCTTCCGCCTCGGCTGTAAACCGCGCGGTGAGCGTAGCTATTCCGCACATGCGCTGAAGATAGTTGAGCGCCACCCGCTCAGCTTTAAGTATCGAACGGCTTTTGCCTTTGATATGTATAACCTCACTACCGTTCCCCGCTCTGTCGCCGTCGCGCGCGGAAAAGGTAACCTTCGTTTTTTCGTCAACGATTTTCATAACCGCGCCGAAAACCTGAAGTCCCGCGAGGAACATATCCTCCTTAGCTTTCACAACCGCGCGCGATACGGAATCAGCCGGCACGCACGCCTCCGATGTAAT
>JAJRYM010000150.1 GCA_024275775.1 Nitrospirota bacterium | reverse complement strand
GCAACCGGCAAAAAGACATTTCGAGAAACCGCCCGAAAAATTTTCAGATACGTCTCAAGGGATATGACGTCGCCCGACGGCGCGTTTTACTCCGCCGATGACGCCGACAGCGAAGGCGAAGAGGGGAAGTTCTATTTATGGACGACGGATGAGGGCGAAAAAGTTCTGGGGAAACAAGATGCCCGGCTTGTAACCTCCATGTTTAATCTTAAGGAAGGCGGCAATTTTGTGGATTCGGTTTCCGGCGAAAAACCTGGCACCAATATTTTCTACCTTGATGACAGCCTCAGCAGTGTAGCCGCGAAACTCGGCATTCCCGATAACGACCTTGAAAAGCGGGTGGAGGCCGCGCGCCGAAAACTGTTCGCCGAAAGGGAAAAGCGGATTCATCCTCTAAAGGACGACAAGATTCTGGCCGACTGGAACGGCATGATGGCGGCCGCTTTCGCGAAAGCTTCGCGGGCATTCGACGAACCGGAATACGCCGAAGCCGCGCGCAGGGCTGTGGACTTCCTGATGGAAAAAATGCAGACCGGCGATGGAGGGCTGTTACACCGATACCGGGAGGGAGAAGCCGCGATACCCGGCATGCTCGACGACTACGCCTATCTTTCGTGGGCCATGCTGGAGATTTATGAAACCGGTTTCGACGTAAAATATCTCCGGCAGGCAATCGCGCTTACCGATTACATGCTCGAACATTTCTGGGACAAGAAGGACGGCGGGTTTTTCTTCAGGGCGGTGGACGGCGAAAAACTGTCGGTTCAATGGAAGGATTTCGCCGATGCCGCAAGCCCTTCCGGCAACGGCGTGGCGATGCTGAATCTTATCCGGTTGGGACGCATAACCGGCAACGCCGATTACGAGGAAAAAGCCGACCGGCTTACCTCCATTATCGCAGGCCTTTCGGATGGAGCGCCTACCGCGTATACAATGTCCCTTTCCGCGCTCGATTTCGGCATCGGGCCTTCTTACGAGGTGGTCGTGGCGGGCGAATCTTCCGGGGAGGATACCCGCGCAATGTTGCGAGAGCTTGGAAAGCGATTTATTCCGAACAAGGTTGTCATATTGAGGCCGCAGGAGGTCGAGCATCCGGCCATAACGAAAATAGCGCGCTTCACCGAAAACCAGAAAGCCATAGACGGAAAGACCACGGCGTACGTATGCCGTAATTACAACTGCAACCTGCCGACGACCGATTTGAAGGAAATGATCAAACAGCTTGAAGGCGGGTGAACCTTCCATTGATACCGGCGGGGGTAAAGGGTAGAATCGGCTTCTACAGGCTGAAAAGGGTAAAGAATGTTTTTTAAAAAATTTATGACGGCGGCAGGCGCCAAGCATGGCATTTTCGAACAGCTCGCGCGTATCGGAAAGGCTACATCAAGCGCGAACAGACTCGAGATTCTGGAATTCCTCGCGCAAGGGGAAAAGAGCGTGGAAGCTCTGGCGAAAACCGCCGGCCTTTCGGTGGCCAACACATCCCAGCATCTTCAACATCTTCGTTCAGCGGGACTCGTGACGACCAGAAAAGAAGGCCAGCATGTTTTTTACCGGCTGGCAGACGATAACGTAATAGACCTTCTTAACCTTTTGAGGAAAATAGCCGAAAAAAATCTGGCTGAAATGGACCAGATAATAAACGCCTATTTTAAACTGAAAGACGATCTTGAGCCGGTGGAAGCCAACGAACTGCTGGACCGCATTCACGAGGGGGCGGTAACCGTGCTGGACGTCAGGCCGAATGACGAATACCAGTCGGGACACATAGAAGGCGCGGTAAACGTGCCGCTGAACGAGCTGGAAAAATACGTCAAGAACCTCGATTCCAAAAAAGAAATAGTGGCCTACTGCCGGGGCACGTACTGCGTTCTTTCATTCGAAGCGGTGGAAAGACTTCGCAAACTCGGCTTCCGGGTGCGCAGGTTCGAAGCGGGCTATCCCGAATGGAAAAAAGCGGGACTGCCTGTACATAAAGGTTCGGATTAATCTAAAACCTTCCTTGTTTTCTCATTGCCGTAATCTTTCCTCTGGTATAGTACTCCCCTGAAAGGAGCAAGGAAAACGCAAAAAATCGGCTTTTGGAGATGTTGCGACCGCTTCATCAAAACGATTTCTCTCGCAATAACCAAACGGATAGCTCTGCTCCTGTTTATCTCTGTTTTCGCAACAGCCGTTACTTCCGCAGACGCCGGAATCACCCTGTTTGACAAAGATCAGGTAAAAATAGACCTTTCGGGCTTTCTCCGGTTCAGGGCTGACGGCTATTTCAACTTTGATCTGAATTCCAATGTGAAACAGGACGAGGCAAACGATTTTCTGGACACCCGCGCCTGGCTTGGAATGAACGTGAAATACAAAAATACATCGGCTTTTTTTGCGCTCGACATCGCGGGTGACGATTTTACCGACGGCGTCCTCTTGGGCAACGACAACCCTTCGCTTCCACGCAAATGGGAAACGAAAGTAAAGGAGCTGTACATAAAATGGGACGGCCCGGTTCTCATGCAGATAGGCCGACAGCAGGCTCATCTGGGAAACGGCATCGTTGCCCACATAAAGCGGGATTCCCTGAAAGTGGTCAAAAAATTTAACCGTGTAAAGCTTGCCGGAGTATGGGTAAAGGGCGCGGAAGGGAATACTCAGGATAGAGGCACGCAGGGGCCATCCCCAACTAAGGGTACTCAGAATGTAAACCAGAGCGGGGTTCCGATAAACGCCGCCAGGGGAGAAGATGACGATCTCGACTCTTTTGCCTTAATCGGCGCGTACGAATTCAGCATAGGCACTTTTGAGTTGTTCCGCGCATGGCAGGTGGACGCGACCGCCGGAAACCGACTGCCCCAAAAAGATTTTTATGATGCGAATATTAGCTTCGCCGGTTTCGATAACCGGCTAAACGTCACAGCCGAATTCACCCTTCTTAGAGGTACCGCGCCGTCCGACAAGACCAACGAAGGCACCGCCGTAGGGGAAAGACCGGACTTCGAGGCTTATATGGCTTACTTTGACGTCAGTTACAACTTCCCCGTTGGAGTGCTGGGGTTTGGCTTCGGCTCCGGCTCCGGCGACGACAACCCGACTGATAAAATAGTGAGAGGCTTTCAGTCTCTGTTCATCGATGAAACCTCGTTGAGATACAACAATCTCTTCGCTGACGATATCTGGGGGTTCGATCTCAACGGCGCCGGGAGCCTTAACCAGACGACAAACGGATTCAACAATGTCACATGGTACAAGCTGTACGCCGAATTTCCCGTAACCTATATTAAAGGGCTAACCGTTTCGCCGTCATGGTCGGTAATGACGCCTACCGAAAATCCTGCGGGCACAACCGGCGACAAATACGGCGACGAGTTTGATTTTAACGTCGATTACAAAATCAACCGATACTACTCCGCTTTTCTGAAAACCGCATGGTTTGAACCGGGCGACTATTTGAGCGACAATCTGTTTGGCGGGCTAAGACGGCCCGATGCCGCGCAGAAAATCGAAGCCGGCATCGAAGCAAGATTCTAACAGCCGAATTTAATCGGTCTTGTGCTTCCGGGACAGACCGGTTCCAATAACGGCAATCTTTTTTTGCCTCCCACCATTATCTCTCTCCTCGGCAGGTAGCGGCGCATTCAATTATTTAATTGAATAATTGAGTTAAGTAATTGTTTTTATTGACTTTATTTTAAAGGCGTGTTAGATTTTGTTTGAATAATGAACGGCGGAAGAAAAAACTAGCCTGAAAAAAGGAAATGAAAGGACATGCAAAATGAAAAAGATTTTTAAGGTCGT
>JAJRYM010000149.1 GCA_024275775.1 Nitrospirota bacterium | reverse complement strand
TCATCATTTCCCACGCTGTGAGCCTCGCGCCCTGCAGGAAGGGGCGGGTTTCGCAGGAGAGCACCTTTATTTTCTTTCCGCGTTCATGCGCCACTTTCACCACGCCGAGCGCCGTTCCGTAGCTCCCGGCCGTCGCCAGCGCGCCCGCGTTGCAATGCGTAAGCACTGTGTCGCCGTCCGATAGAAGCGTCTCTCCATTCCGTCCGATCTCACGGTTTATGGCGATATCTTCTTCCAGCAGTTTCCGCGCTTCCCGGAGAAGGCTTCTTTTCATTTCGCCGACTCCGGCTCCCATCGTTTCGTCCGCCGCTTTTTTCATTCTTTCTATAGCCCAGAAAAGGTTAACGGCTGTGGGGCGGGTTTTCGCCATGGCATCGAGAATTTTCCTGAATTCCTCCCCGAACTTTTCAACGTCGGTTGTCTCTATGCCGCCGGCGCCAAGCGCTATTCCGCCAGCGGCCGCGACGCCGATGGCGGGAGCCCCTCTTACAACCATGTTGCGTATAGCGTCGGCGACTTCCACATAATTCCGGCATTCGAGTATTACTTCCTCCACGGGAAGCTTTCTCTGGTCTATCAGGAAAACGCGGCCGTCTTCCCCTATGCGGACTGTCTCAATCATTTTTCCCTCTTTTTTTTAACGTTCAAGAACCGGAGGCTTAACTCCGAATACTCTTCACGCGTCGGAAAGTATCGATCATCGTTATCCTTTTAAGAGCTCCAGAACCTCTTCCGGTTTTTTGCCTGAGATAATCATGGTTTTTCTTTTGGCGGTTTCCCCGCGGACTATTTTTATACCGCTTTTCGGCACTTTCAGGCGTTTGCTCAAAAAAGCCACAAGTGCGCTGTTAGCTTTCCCCCCAACAGCCGCCGAGGTTATTTTTATCTTTACGAACCCGTTCTTCGTTTCTCCGACGGCGTTTCTCGATGAAGACGGAAGCACATGCAAATTTATAAGCGTGTCTTCCCCTTTCGCCGTTACGGGAGAGTCCATGCCCGCGATGCGTTACCCAAGCCTCATCGCCACGTCATGAAGCGTTCTTACAACGAACGACTGCAGGAAGATTATCGCGAATATCGCGATCATGGGGGAAAGGTCCATCCCGCCCATCGGCGGCAAAGCCCTTTGAATAGGCCTGAGAATAGGGTCGGTAGACTGCTCTATAAATCTGACAATCGGATTGTACGGGTCGGGCGAGACCCACGAGATAAGCGCCCGTATAATTATCAGCCACATTGCCAGCCAGAGCACCATGTCCATTAGCGTGGCGAGAGCGTCAATGAGATTAGCGATTATGAACATCAGCCTAGCTCCTTTGATCTTTTAATGGCCGCAGATACCGCATCGGCGAACGCCCCGCGCACGTTTTGGCCGTCAAGCGTTTCCAGCGCGGCCGCCGTCGTGCCGCCTGGGGAGGTTACCCTCTTTCGCAACACAGCGGGCTCTTCGCCGGTGCTTAAAGCCAGCTCCGAAGCTCCTTTTATCGTTTGCAAAACGAGCATGCGAGCGTTTGCCGCCGAAAGCCCGGAATCGATGCCGGCTTTAATGAGGCTTTCCGCCAGAAGGAAAACATAGGCCGGGCCGGAGCCGGAAATAGCCGTTACCGCGTCCATCATCGATTCATCCACAATTACGGTTTGCCCGACGGACGAAAAAAATGAAACAGCCAGTTCCCTATCGTCCTTTTCCACTTTGCCGTTAAAGGTTATCGCCGTTACCGCCTCGCGCACCTGCGCGCAACTGTTCGGCATAACCCGCACTATTTTACCTGTGAAATAATTTTCAATGGTTTTCAGCTTAACGCCGGCGGCTATGGTTATGACAAGAACATTTTCGCCGATGCAATCTCTTATATCGGCCAGAACGTCCCGCATGTTTTGCGGCTTTACCGCCAGAACCAGAATATCCGCCGCCGAAGCGGCCTCTCTATTCCGCTCTTCCGTTTTAACGCCGTATTCGTTTTGAAGGTATTGGAGCCTTTCACCGCGAATGTCGGTTACCGTTATGTTGCCTGGGGCCGCGTTCTCGGAAGCTATCAGGCCGTTTATCAGGGCTTCCGCCATAAACCCCCCGCCGATGAACGCTATTGTTTTTTGTTTAAGCATCTCTTTTCCCAAAAATTGCCATGCCGACTCTTACATGGGTGGCGCCTTCTTCCACGGCGACCTCATAATCGCCCGACATTCCGAAAGAGGCCAGGTCGGCCGGGGCGGACGGCAGTTTCAACCCCTGCGCCTCGTTTTTTATTTCCATAATCTTTCTGAACCAGGGCCGGCTTTCTTCCGGGTTTTCCACCCTCGGCGGTATGGCCATAAAACCCCTTATACGCAGGTTAGGCAATTCAGCGATTTTCTTTGTAAGTTCGATAGCTTCCGCCGGCGGAAACCCGAACTTGTTTTTTTCTTCTCCCACGTTCACCTGCAAAAGTATATCAACCTTTCTTCCCGCGCCTCTTTTGCTTATTTCTTCAGCCAGCTCCATAGAAGCGACGGAATGAATAAGTTGGAAAAATTCAAGGGCGTATTTTACCTTATTTTTCTGAAGATGCCCCACCATATGCCATTCGGCGCGACTGCCGAACCGCTGAAACTTTTCCCTGGCTTCCTGCACCCTGCTTTCTCCCAGAATCTTCAGGCCGAGTTCGAGAGCGACTTCGATTACTTCCGCCCCAAAGGTTTTGGTAACGGCCACGAGAGTAATATCGTTGGGATTCCTGCCGGCGCGGATCGCCGCCGAGCGGATATTTGCCTCGACGGTTTCAAGGTTGGCTGAAATCCGTTTTTTGAGTTCGGATTGTTCCTGTTCATTCATCGGCCGGATTATACCTCACATCCGCCTGGTACTTTTCCGGTCCAAATGCGCCTGTGCGCCGCTATGCCGGGAAAAAGTATTTTCCAATCGATAAATGAGTCTGAACTGCTGTTTGGTTATCATCTGTTTTATGCGGCCCGATGAGTCTGCTCAAGGATTATATCAAACAGGTTGTTTCCAGCCTTTTGTATTTGCTCCCATACGTCCATTCAGAGCATTATTATTGGAATAGCGGGGTCGCGACTTGGTTAAGTGCACAGACTCATTTCATATTAAAAAATAGTTGTAATATTCGGGGGGGGGATAGTATTATTTTCTGAAAATATATTGCAACTTGTCCGACACCCTGCCTGGATTCATTTTATAAGGGGGATGTTCATGGGAAAATGCAGGTTCCAATACCCGGCCATTATTCTGTTCGTTTCGGCATTACTTCTTCCAGCCTGTGGTGGCGGTCGAGGCTCTGGTGATGGTGCAACGGCTGATTCAAACGCCCCCGTATTTGCCGGCGCGGTACTTGCTTATTCTCCCTCAACCGCTGCAATTACCATCAATTGGCCACTGGCAAGCGACGATATTTCTACAGTAAGCAAGATTAGTTATGAAATATATGTAGGGACAACCTCGGATGTAAACCTTTTATATGTTCCCTCGAATAAGGTCGCAACTGTAGTAAATCAAACTAGCTATACGGCAACCGGTTTAACCGCAGGTACTCTCTATTACTCTCTCGTCGTTGCTGTAGATGAGGCTGGCAATAAAAGCACTACGCTCAATACTGTTCAGGCTACCAGCCTAACGCAGGATCTGCAGGTTGCCGCAACACCTAAAATGGTTTCTGCTATGAGCATTACCTCTACAGCAACCTCTGCAAACACCTTTACTCTCAGCGGCGCCGATGCCGGCACTATTAACATAAACGATGTATTGGTCATTGAGGGCGGGGCAACTCAAACGCAGACGCTTAAGAAGGTCGTCTCAGTCAAAGCTACGGCAACAGGGATTGAAGTAACGACTGTCGATACTTCACTCGATAAAGTTATTTTAAGCGGCACAATTTCCAGTTCTGTAAGGGTGGTGGATTTATCGGCTGTTACCGCCGCATCAACAACAATGCGCGCTTCGTCGGTTGGGCAACCCGCCATGACTGTTTCTACTTACACCGCCCCTGATGGAGCCTTTACAATCACTAAAGAATCTCCAAGAGGAAAAATCAATCTAATTCCTAAGGCGGCCTCTACC
>JAJRYM010000148.1 GCA_024275775.1 Nitrospirota bacterium | reverse complement strand
GTTTAATTCCCTGAGCTCGCGCATTACCGCTTTCCTGAAAACAGGTATTCCTTCCATACGTTTGGAATGAAGTTTCAGTGCTTTTTCTGTAAGTGCGCGTTGTAGCGCCGCAAGCTCTGTTTCAAGCGCTTCCCTCTCTTCTTCGGCCGATTCCAGACCGTCTAGCTCCGCCCGCGCCTCTTTAAGAATATTCAGAAGTTCGTTTGTCTCCCTTGCTCCGTATTTCCTTTTCAGTTTCGCTATCAATGCCTGCCTGTGTTCCAGTTCGGCCAGCCTGGCCGGATCACTCTCCAGCCCGGCGCAGTAAGCCTGTATTTCCATGGCGGAGTCAGCCGCGCCGGCCGATATCTCCGCGAAAACCGTGGAATATTTTTCGAAAAACGGGTCGGACGATTTAAGCTTCTCGAACTCTTTTAAAGCCGAGTCGATGCGCGAAAGGATTGAAGTTTCCGAGTCGTATATTTCGTCAAACAAGGCGGCGGCCGAATCTCTTATGGAGTCGGCGTTTGCGAGTACGGTCTGCTCCCGCTCCAGCTCGGCCTCTTCATCCTCCTTAAGGGAGGCGTTTTCCAGCTCGTCCGTCTTGAATTCAAGAAACTCCTTTCTCGCCAGCATTTCCTTCCGCTTCTCCCGAAGCTCGGCAAGCTGTTTTTGGCGTTTTCTTGTTTCGGATAAAAGTGAAGCAAATTCACCGTGCTCTCCCGACAGATCCAAAAACAGATCAAGCCATGAAAGATGAGTCTCTTTTTTAAGGAGAAGCTGATGTTCATGCTGTCCGTGGATATCCACCATTTTCTCTCCGGCTTTTTTAAGTGAGGCGAGAGTCACGGCGGAGCCGTTAGCGAAAACCCGGCTTTTGCCCTCTTTTTTCATCACCCTGCGGATTATGTGTTCGCCATCGTCCGCTTCTATACCCTGTTCCAGAAAATCGGTAAGCTCCTTTATTTCAAAGACGCCTTCGGCCGAGCCGTCTTTCTCACTATTTTTGAGATGGGAATAATCGGCCCGCTCCCCAAGAATAAGATTGAGCGAGGAAAGTATCATGGACTTTCCGGCGCCTGTCTCCCCCGTGATGATGTTAAGACCGGAACCGAAATCGACCGAAAGGTTATCGATGAGTCCGATATTATTGATTTTAATTCTCTTTAACATGCGCTAACCTATTAAAAAATCAGGATTATCAACAAGCTATATCCATTAGGCTCTGGCCTATGAACCACCCCAGCCAAGCTTGTTTCTAAGTGTGTCAAAATGGGTTCTGCCCGGCAACTTAATAAATTTCGAGAGCTTTTCGGATTTGTAAATGCTTATGTCGTCATTCTGGTCTATTTCAATCAGCACCTGCCCGTCCAGCGTGGCGATAACCTCGTTTTGGGTGTGCACGTCAACATTAATTGTGGCGTCGGCCGGTATCACAAGCGGTCTGTTGGTGAGGGCATGCGGGCATATCGGGCATATAAGAACCGAATCGAGTGTGGGGTAAAGTATCGGCCCTCCCGCGCTGAGCGCGTACGCCGTAGAGCCTGTAGGCGTTGAAACGATAAGCCCGTCGGCCTTGTACTGCGTGACGGGTTGACCGTTGATTGTTATGCCCATTTCTATCATTCTGGCAAGGTTCCTGTGGGTTATCACGATATCGTTAAGCGCCGCGCCTGTTTGCACCTTACCCTTACGGGACACCTTGAGTTCAAGCATCATCCTGTCCTGTACGGTGAAATTTCCGGCCTTCAGATAGTCGAGCACAACTTCGAATTCATCCAGCGAAACTTCGGTTATGAAGCCGAGTTTGCCAAGGTTTACTCCCAACAGGGGCACGGAATAATCCGTGGCCATCCGTGCGGCGGCAAGAAAACTGCCGTCGCCGCCGAGAACGATGAGGATGTCAACGGCTTCAATCAGCTTGTTGCGTTCGAGTCCTTTTGCGTTAACCAGAGAGGCGGAATCGCTGTCCAGCAGCAAATCGATGCCGTTGTTTTTTCCCCAGTCAAGCGCGAGGTTGATGGCGGACGGCGAGTAGGGGCTTTGCGGTTTCGCAATCAGGCCGAGTCTGGATATGTCAGGTTTGGATGTTTTCATATAATCAGTTCGCGGTCAAAAGGGAAAGAAGCCACTCCGCATCCTCCTTTTCGAAGTCATCTAATTTATATATGTTTGTTTTTAGGTAATCAACCGTATTCGGTATATATCGCCGATATAAATCATTTTTGCGGGAAACCGCCTGGAAGCCGAAAGTGCCCAGAGCCTTAAGATTTCGCTGAACGGCGACCCTGTAAAGCATGGCGGTGAAATCTGCTTCGTTCAATTTTTTTTCGGAACGGGATGCGTACAGCTCCAGATAGTAACCCAGAATAGAACTGCGCATATCATCTGAAAGTTTTACGTAAGAATCGTAGAGAAGGGAAGCAAGGTCGTATTGCGGGGGGCCGAGCCGCGCGTCCTGGAAATCGAGAATGTAACATCTGTTTTTGTTTATCATTATATTTCTGGCGTGGTAATCCCGGTGGGCGAACACCGGAGGTTCCTTTTCTATCGGCTGTACGAGTTTCATAAACAGCGTTTTTATTTTTTCTTTTTCTGCCTGTGAAAGCCGTTTGCCGTTCAGCCCTTCGATAAACCATTTTTCGGTATGCCCGAGTTCCTGCATGTATTTTTTAACATCGAATTTCCTTGTGTAAGCCGGGTTTCCCGCGCTCAAACGGGATGTTCCGTCCACCTGTATTTGCACCAGCATATTTACGGCTTCCCTGTATCGCCGGATAGTTTCCTCTTCGCCTCCGTTCAGAATCGCATCTTCCATTCTCAGGTCGCCACAATCCTCAAGATAGATATATCCTTTTTCAGACTCAACGCCATAAACCGCAGGCACAGGAACTCCGTATGATTCGAGAAAATCTCTTATGTTGAGGAAATCGTCTTCTTCCTCGCGGAACGGCTCACTTTTTTTCATTAACACCAGCGAAGGCGGATTGATATCCGGCAGGCGCGCGGTAAGCCTGAAATACGATCTGTCGGACGCATCGCCCGCCAGTTTT
>JAJRYM010000147.1 GCA_024275775.1 Nitrospirota bacterium | reverse complement strand
GATGATATCACAACGCGGTCCTGCTTTTTTCGGCAGGCGACAGATACCGCGTTCAGCAGGTTTTCTTCGCCCGGCCCGGCCACCAGTATTACGTTTACTCCATTTTCGTCCAGCATATCCGCCAGCTCTGCGTATCGCGCCGATTTCCAGTTTCTCGCCGAGCCTCCCATGCCGGGAAAGATACCCACATTCCTGTTCCCCTGCTTTATGGAGCCGGTAAGATTTTCGGGCAGGTTTTTGGAAAAAGAGACGGACGATACCCGCACCGGCGGGATGCCGAGCGGTTTCAGTAAGTCAAGGTTGCAGTCGGCCTCATGTCTTTCTCCCCTGGAGCGGCGCTGGGTTATTCTCACGTTATAGAAAATCTGAGCCGCTTTCGAAGCCGGCCCGATTCTTAAAGGGATGCCGGCCAGAAAAACGGCAAAAGAAACCCAGAAATCGGAGTAAAGGTGAATGACGGCATCGAATTTCTTTTCCCTTAGTTTCGCGGAAAGCCCCGTTATATTTGAAAAAGACGGTTTTGCGTTGGTTGAAAGAGTTATCACCTCATCCAAGTGCGGGTGTCCTTCCAGAAGATCCGCTACGGCAGGCCTGACGAGAGCGGATATTCTCCATTCCGGTTTCGCGCCGGCTATGGAAGCAAACACCGGCGTGGAAAGAACAACGTCGCCTATTCTGTCGGGCCGGACAACAAGCACGCGGGCTTTTGCCGGAAGCTTCCGTGGTTCGCTGTTATTGGGTGTCATTAGTTGGATATTTTAAGCATAAAGCTTGAGTTTTTACATTCATCGCAGTTTCTTCGCGTCCGAAGCCGAGAAAACCCGATAGGTGGAAGAAAAAACCTGTTTCCGGTTCAGTCAATGCTTAAACCGTGCATCGTGGCCGTTGCTGTTTGCGCCTGTATTGCGCGCCAGTTGCGAGTGGAAATATTCCATCATCGGGTCGCCGGAAAAACGGTCGCTTTCATCCAGATATTTTAAAACCGAAATAATCCAGTGCGCCTCATCCGGCGTTTCGATTACGGCTGTCGCATCGTCGCCATAATGTTCCAGAGCTTCAGGTATGGCTTCGTGCAGGGGAGGGCCGCCTTTGCGCGCCGTTACGGTAAGCGGCCTCATGGGGCTCATATGAAAAACCTTGAGCCCCGCCATTTCTTCCGGCACGTCTCCGCCCGCCAGCTCTTCAATCGGCACCCCTTCGGAATCGGCGATGTAGCCGCCTCCCACGGTTGCGATATAGACCGGAGCCTTTTTGATGAGCGACTGCTCGGCATAGCCCGCCCTGATAACGGCATTTCCTTCTGTGTCCGGCCCCAGCACGACGAAGGGCCATTTTCCCTGATACATGACGAAAGGGCGGCGGTGAATGACAGTATTTTCCAGCACCTGTTCGATTTTTTGGAATACCGCTTTACCGCTTCCTTTAAACCTGAAATTTTTCACAACAGGGCAATCTTAACAGCAATTTCCCCGCCAAGAAATCCGGCGGAGAATAAAAATCACTTATTCTCCCAAGGCCCCCAGTCCGGCATGAACACTTCCCCCCGAAAGTTCGTTATCTGGGTTTGATGCTCTCCGTTCGCGTTCATAATGAACAACTGCCGGCTTCCCGTCCGATTGCTTCGGAAAGCGATGTGGGAGCCGTTTGGCGACCAGCTTGGCGATTCGTTGTTTCCGGCGAATATTGTCAGCTGTTTCTTAAACCGGCCGGTGACTTTTTGCACAATAATGTCGAAGAGCCCGTCCATAAGAGATGTGTAGGCTATCATGTCCCCTTTGGGGGACCATTCCGGGTTGGCGCTGTATTTTCCGCCATAGGTGAATCTTTTTTTATTCTCGCCGTTGATATCCATTATGTAGATATTCGGATTGCCGGTGAAGTCGGATACGTACGCAACTTTTTCCCCGTCGGGTGAAATCGTGGGGGAAGTTTCAATTGAGCGGGTATAAGTGAGCCGCTTAAGATGCCTCCCATCCGTATCTATCAGGTAGATATCAGGGTTCCCGCGCCTCGACATGGTAAAGGCGATTCTTTTGCCGTTAGGCATCCATGCGCCGGCCATGTTCAGGCCGAGTCTTCTGATTATCGGAGCCCGCTTGCCGGTTACGAGGTCTATGTAGAAAATATCGGGATTATTGCCGCTGTATGTGGTGAACATTATTTTATTGCCGTCCGGCGACCACGCTGGCGCGAGAACAAGGCTGTTTTCGTTGGAAATCTGGTGAAGGTCCCGGCCATCGTAATCTACAAGGAAGAGTTCCTTGTTTTTGCCGTTCTTGACCGTCATGGCTATTCTCGTGTCGGCGATTCCCTTTTCGCCGGTCAGGTTTCGTAAAACCTCGTCTCCGAACTTATGAACCATTCTTCGGAAAATTGTCCGGCTCCCCCTGTACCTTTCACCTATAATCTGCTCTTTGCGCCCAACGTCGAAGAGAAAACAGTCCATCACTACGTTCCCGTCCGCATCAACGGAATATTCTCCTTTGAGGAGGGAGTCGGCTCCCAGGTCAGCCCAGGCTTTCCAGTCCGGCTTGCCGGTTTTTTCCTCTTTCGCCCGGATGTTTCTTATTAGTTCGTTGTTATCGATAGCCTCGAAATACCCTGTGAAATTCAGGTCGAATGAAAGAGTCTTTTTCGCTTTCCTGCCGAGTTCCAGGTTAACCGCCTGCGGGGTTTCCTCCGACTTCAGTTTGAATTCGGCAATGGCAACCCGTATCAAGGCTCCCTTCTGCCTCTCAACGTTGATGAATACTTCCGCCGAAAACGCGTTCGCAACAAATATCGCCGCCAGAAAAAAGGCGGCAAAGGCAACCTGCTTACCTGCTTTCAAGAACAAATCCAAAATAAACCTCCAGATAATCTTCCCTGTACCCGGGTGGAAGGGGAGGGAACGGAGCCGACAGTCTAACAGCTTCGAGCGCCGATTTGTCCACGGCATCGTTAAAGGATGGTTTGAAAAGTTTCAGTCCCTTCAACTCGCCTTTTCTGTCTATTTGGAAATAGGCCACTGTTTTAAGCGGGGTGTCGGAGTAAAAGTTAACGCTCAAAGTATCCCAGTTGCCGTTTATCTTGGCTTCCAGAATTCTCAGATACCATGTGTAGGGGAATTTTTTAATGTCGATTTTCCCTCCGGCTTCCTTTTCCTTTACAATTTTCGGAGTTCGCTTCACCTTTTGCTTAACCGGCACTTTTTTAACCGGAGCGGCTTTTTCCATCGGCATTGCCGGCGCGGGTTTTGCCTTGGTAATCGGAACAATCTTTTTAGGCTCGGCGACTGTTTTGGCCCGGGAATGATATTTTACGGTTCGGCCCACACGCTTCATTTTAGCCGGCATTTTCGCTGGGCCGGCTTTCGGGCCGGGATTCACAAGGTGGACTATGTATGATTTCGGCTTAGGCAGAGGTGTGGGCGAGGGGGTAAGCACTGTCGAAGCGATGTAAAGGCCGGCGCAGGTTATAACGTGGAGTAGAAAAGAGATGATAATCGCCGCAAAAAGCCGGTCGACACTGTCAATCGACGGCATTCGGAATGATATCGGTTCAACCCGAAAAACCATATCGGCTTATGGAGTTATCGTAAGCGGTTCGGTTATAACCCCGAGGTTCACTACTCCCGCCCGCCGTATTGAGGACATAACCGTTACCACGAAACCGTAGGGGAGAGCTTCATCCGCTTTAAGGAACACTTCCATGGCGGGATTGACAAGCGTTTTTTCTTTTAATTGATTCTCTAATGCTCCCATTAATATCTGTTTGTTATTAAGGAACATAGAGCGATTGCGATAAATTGTTAATGTCCATTTCTGCTCTGCGTGAATAGCTTTCGCCTGAACCGACGGCAGTTTGATTTCCATACCGTACTGGGAAAGCGGAGCCGCTACCATAAAGATGATAAGAAGCACCAGCATGACATCCACCATCGGAGTGACGTTGATATCCGCCATCGCACTGTATTGCCGCCGGAAGGTCTTGCTTTTATATCTCATTTTCTAATGAAATTTTTCTCTATGATGGAAAGGAAGTCCAGAATGAAGTTATCCATTTCCGTGCCTAAAACCTTCACCCTATGGATGAAGTAGTTGTAACCGATAACGGCCGGCACGGCGGCTACCAGCCCGGCGGCGGTGGCAATGAGCGCTTCGGCTATGCCCGGCGCGACCACCGCGATATTCGACGAGCCGGTTATTCCTATCGCCTGAAACGACCCCATTATTCCCCATACGGTTCCGAACAGGCCTATGAACGGAGCGGTGGCGCCGGTGGTGGCAAGGAAAAAAAGAAACCGTTCCAGCCTCGTTATCTCTTCCGCAACCGTTTTATCCATCGCTCGGTTGATGCTGTCCAGCTTGTCCAGGAAATATCGTTCCCGGCCGGTAAGCTCTTCGGCTTCGGACGTATGGAACTGGCCGGCAAATTCCGCGTAGCCGGAAAAGAAAACCCTTGCCATAGGGCTGTTTTTCATCCCTTTTGAGGTGTTGAATATCGCTTCCAGGCTCTTCTTTTTGGAGAATATCTGATTGAACTGATTGGTTTCCAACCTTACTTTCCGGTAGGCGTTCAGCTTGAAAATTATAATCGCCCATGAAACAACGGAAAAGAAAAGTAGAAGAAGCAAAACGAACTTGGACAAGGGCCCGGCATTAAGAATCATTTCTCCTACGGAATGGGCGTGTGTCAACGGAGCGGATTCCATTTTTATTATGATTCCATGCTTGAAATTAAAAGCAAATGCTAATTGATGCGGTAAAGAGTGTCAAACCAAAATATTGTAAAAAACAGGAGCTTCAACCGGATTATTATGGTTCTTCTTATGCTGGATTCGTATAAAATCACAAAATGGCTCTTTTATTAAGGATTCTGGCCTTCGCATTTCTGTTATGGCTTGTAATTGGCTACTTCAGAAACAGGCTGGCCGGGATATTTCGCTCTTTCAAACCTGGAAGAGGCGGAGACCATGTGGCTGAGATGGTGAAAGACCCTGTTTGCGGATCTTATGTTGCGATAGATGAAGCTGTAAGCCTCAAAAAGGACGGAATAGACGTATATTTCTGCTCCGATAGATGTCTGGAAAAATATGAGGGTCGATAGTGGAGGATATTTTTTTCTATAAACCATATATTTTGTGTGGAATCCTGCCGATTTCTTGGTAATATTTCAAATTCCAAGTGTGAGTGTGTTCCAGATTGCTTTTTGGGGTGGTATCGTAACCTGAGCGGGGCAGGGCTCGGCGGGGTTGTAAATTGAAACAAAAAGGGGAAAAGATTAAATGGTTGAACTGAATGAAACCTTCTTTATTCAGCTTGTAAACTTCCTGATAATGGTGTTCTTTCTGAACCATTTTCTTTTCAGGCCGGTAATGGATGTTTTGGAGAAAAGAAAAAAACGTTTGAAATCTTTTGAGACGGAAGCGGCCGGCTTAAAGGCAAAAGCCGAAAAAGTAGTGGCGGATTACGAAAAACAGCTTTCCGACATAAGAAAAGAAACGGCGGAAATCATCAGCAAAGCCAGGCTTGAAGCGCAGGAGGGGCAGAACCGGGTTGTTTCTGAAGCGAGATTGCAGTTCAGCCGTCAGGTTGAGGATGGAAGGGAACAGATTCGCAAGGAGGCCGAAGAGGCCAGCGCCGCCATAAACAAAGAAGCCAAAAATATTTCCGGCCGGATAGTCTCCAAGCTTCTAGGTGTGGAAGTCTGATGGCGAAAAAAATCTTCTGGATTTTCATGCTGATGCCCACGGCCGCCTGGGCCGGCGAGGGGCTTAAACATGCCGAAGAATGGGTTCTAAGGCGGGATGGGGCATGGATCGTAAACTTCGCTATTCTTTTCGCCGGGCTCTACTGGATCGCAAAACGTTTTATTGTTCCGGCTCTGAAAGAAAGATCGGAGACGATAGTGCAAACGCTGGCCGACGCCGAAGAAGCGAAAAAAGAGGCTATGAAAATCTTTTCGGATCTGGAATTAAAACTTGGCCGGCTTGAAGAAAAAAAATCGGAAATGCGCGCAGACGCGCTGGCCGAAGGAACGAAAATGAAAGAAGAGCTCCTTAAGGACGCCGAAGAGATAAGTAAGCGAATACTTGATAAAGCCAGAACGGAAATAGAAATTGAAACACGCAAGGCCAAACAGGGGCTTCGGAAAGAAATCGTTGAGATGGCCGTGGCTATTACGGAAAGAATTCTGTCCGAAAAAATAAGGGAAGAGGACCAGCGGAAAGTGCTTGCCGAATACTTGGCCGGGGTTGGAGAGAAAAAGTGAAAGATACAGGCCCGGCTCGCAGATACGCCAAGGCGATAATAGAAAGCGCGAGCGGCGACGCGGAAGTTAAAAGCTTAAGCACCGAAATCTCTTCATTCGCCGAACTTGTGGCAACATATACGGATCTGCGCAAAGTTCTTATTCATCCGGGTATTAAATCCGACGCCAAACAGAAGGTTGTTTCCGAAATTATGAAACAAACCGGATACTCTCCCAAGAGTATAAAGGTTGTCGCTACCATTCTTAACAGCGGGCGAATAAACCTGATTTCGGAAATAGCCCTCAGCGTAAGGGATATGGCCGATGAAGCTCTCGGGCAGGTGCGCGTTCAGGTAACCTCGGCTTCTCCGCTTTCAGAAGACGAAAGAAAACAGCTGGAAGAAACTTTTGGAGGCGTAACAGGTAAAAAAGTGAAACTTCAAATTAAAACCGATAAATCCCTCATCGGGGGCGTTGTGGCCCGCGTTGGGAGCAAAGTTTATGACGGAAGCCTGAGCAACCAGCTTAGGCTGATGAAAGTAAAACTGGAACAGGAGGCTTAGGAAGGTGGCTATCAACGCGGAAGAAATCAGCGGAATCATAAAAAAACAGATCGAAGGTTTTGAAAAGGAAATCGAGCTAAAGGAAGTCGGCACGGTAATAGCCGTCGGCGACGGAATAGCCCGCATATACGGCATGGAAACCGCCATGGCCGGCGAGCTTCTTGAATTCCCCGGCAATGTGGTGGGGATGGTTCTGAACCTTGAAGAGGATAACGTCGGCGCTGTTCTTTTCGGAGACGATACCCACATTCAGGAAGGCGACGAGGTAAAAAGAACCGGCAGAATAGCCGAAGTGCCTATCGGCCCCGCCCTGATAGGCCGGGTGGTAAACGCGCTTGGCCAGCCGATTGACGGCAAGGGGGCGATTGAGACAGAAGAGTTCGGCCCCGTTGAAAGCATTGCGCCGGGCGTTATCGAAAGAAAGTCGGTGCACGAGCCTCTTCAGACCGGACTCAAGGCTATCGACGCCATGATACCTATCGGCAGGGGACAGAGAGAGCTTATTATCGGCGACCGGCAGACAGGGAAAACAGCGGTAGCTATTGATACGATAATCAACCAGAAAGGGCAGGATGTTAAGTGCATCTACGTTGCTATAGGGCAGAAGCGCTCCACAGTAGCGCAGGTGTACAAAAAGCTCGAGGAAAGCGGCGCCATGGAATATACAACCATCGTTTCGGCCACGGCGTCCGAGCCGGCTCCTCTGCTTTATCTAGCCCCCTTTGCCGGTTGCGCGATGGGAGAATATTTCCGCGATAACGGCCAGCATGCTCTTATCATTTACGATGATCTGTCCAAACAAGCCGCCGCTTATCGCCAGCTTTCGCTTCTTCTCAGGCGGCCGCCCGGCCGCGAGGCTTATCCGGGCGACGTTTTTTATCTTCACTCGCGCCTATTGGAGCGCTCCGCCAAACTGTGCGATGAAAAAGGCGCGGGTTCGCTCACGGCGCTTCCAATTATCGAAACGCAGGCGGGAGATGTTTCGGCCTATATTCCCACGAACGTTATTTCCATAACGGACGGGCAGATATATCTTGAAACCGATCTTTTCTATTCCGGCGTAAGGCCGGCTGTTAACGTGGGTCTGTCTGTTTCCCGCGTTGGCGGAGCCGCGCAGATAAAAGCTATGAAGCAGGTTGCCGGAACGCTCCGAATCACCCTTGCCCAGTATCGGGAGCTGGCGGCCTTTTCGCAGTTCGCTTCGGATTTGGATGAAACCACGCGCGCCCAGCTCAGCAGGGGCGAGCGGATGGTTGAGATGCTTAAGCAGACTCAGTACAACCCTTACTCGGTTGAAAAACAGGTGGCCATTATTTTCTGCGGAACTGACGGCTTGCTCGATGACGTGCCAGTAAAGAAAATCCAGGAATTCGAGAACGAATTACTGGCGTTTCTTGAAACGAAGTATCAGAACGTTCTGGACGATATCCGGGAGAAAAAAGCGCTCGATGACGATATCAAAAAAGCACTGCGTCAGACGTGCGAGGAATTCAAAACAAGGTTCGAATAGATGGCCAATCTTAAAGATATTAAACGGCGGATAGGATCCGTCAAAAACACCCGCCAGATAACGCGGGCGATGAAAATGGTGGCCGCCGCCAAGATGCGCAGGGCCCATGAGAACGTTCTCGCTTCCCGCCCGTACGAGGAGAAAATGCTACAGGTTCTGAATTCCCTCGCGAGGCGCGCCGGAGATTCTCTCCATCCACTGCTTGAGCACAGGGAAGCTAAAAATATCCTTATCGTTCTTTTTTCATCCGATAAGGGGTTGTGCGGAGGCTTTAACGCCACACTGTTCAGAAGAACCAACGAGCTTATCCATGAAAACGAAGGGAAGGGGATATATCTTTCCGTAGTTGGAAGGAAGGCCAAAGATTTCTATTCCGGCAAAAACGTAATCATGGAAAAGAGTTATATCGATTTTTCGCGCGATATTGGGCCTCATCTCGCCTCGGAAATCGGCAAGGATGCCGTAAAGGCTTTTATGAGCGAAAAAGTGGATAAGGTTTACACGGTTTTCAACAGGTTCAAATCGGTTATCGCGCAGGAAGTTATCGTCAGGCCTCTGTTGCCGCTTATTCCGGAAGAGACCGACTCCGACGAATTCGAGGTTGATTATATTTATGAGCCTTCGGCGGAAGCGATTCTTGGAGACATCCTTGTAAAGTATGTGGACGTTGAAATCTATCAGTCCCTTCTGGAGTCGTGGGCTAGTGAAAACGGAGCCCGCATGGCGGCCATGGATAGCGCCACCCGCAACGCAGGCGAGATGATTTCTAAATTAACGCTTCAATACAACCGCGCCCGACAGGCCGCGATTACCACGGAAATAATAGAAATAGTTTCGGGTGCGAAGGCACTCGAAGGATAAAATTGGGAGGATGTATGGCAGAAGGTAAGGTTACCCAGATTATTGGTCCGGTTATTGACGTAAGTTTTCCACCCGGCGAACTTCCGGATATACGGAACGCTATTGTAGTCGAGATGGACGGCGGCGAAAGAAAAATTACCGCAGAAGTTGCCCAGCATCTTGGGGAAAACATGGTGCGCGCCGTTGCTATGCAACCTACGGACGGCATGGTAAGAGGTATAACCGCCGTGGATACCGGCCAACCGATTTCCGTCCCGGTTGGCAAGGAAGTGCTTGGCAGGATAATAAACGTAGTAGGCGACCCGGTTGATAACGCCGGCCCGATTAATGCCAAGAGGCGCGACCCCATCCACCGCGAGGCTCCGTCTTTCGAGGAGCAGGATACGACAACTGAAATGCTCGAAACCGGCATCAAGGTTATAGACCTTCTTGAACCTTACCTCAAGGGAGGCAAGACGGGGCTGTTCGGCGGCGCGGGCGTCGGTAAAACCGTTCTAATAATGGAGCTTATCCACAATATAGCCACCGAGCACGGCGGATTTTCCGTTTTTGCGGGCGTGGGCGAAAGAACGCGTGAAGGAAACGATCTCTATCATGAAATGAAAGAGTCCGGCGTTATAGATAAAGCGGCTCTTATATATGGGCAGATGACTGAGCCTCCCGGCGCGCGTTCCCGCGTGGGGCTTACCGGCCTGACTGTCGCCGAATATTTCCGCGATGTTGAAGGGCAGGACGTGCTTCTGTTTATCGATAATATTTTCCGCTTCACTCAGGCCGGCTCCGAAGTTTCGGCTCTATTGGGAAGAATGCCGTCCGCTGTTGGATACCAGCCTACGCTTGCAACGGAGATGGGTGTTCTGCAGGAAAGAATAACCTCTACGAACAAGGGCTCAATTACGTCGGTTCAGGCGGTTTACGTGCCTGCCGACGATCTGACCGATCCGGCGCCCGCGACGACGTTCGCCCATCTTGACGCCACAACCGTTCTAAGCCGCTCCATCGCGGAACTCGGCATCTATCCGGCGGTGGATCCTCTTGACTCCACTTCGAGAATACTCGACCCCCTCATTGTGGGAGAAGAGCATTACAGCATAGCCCGCCGCGTTCAGGTTGTACTTCAGCGGTACAAGGAACTTCAGGATATTATCGCCATACTTGGTATGGAGGAGCTTTCTGAAGAAGACAAGCTCGCGGTCGGCCGCGCCAGAAAAATTCAGAGATTCCTTTCACAGCCGTTCTTTGTGGCCGAAATCTTCACCGGAACGCCCGGCAAGTATGTTGCCCTGAAGGATACTCTCGAAGGCTTTAAAGCTATTGTGGACGGCGAAGCGGATGAAATTCCGGAACAGGCCTTTTACATGCAGGGGAGTCTGGAAGAGGTGTACAAAAAAGCCGAAACCTTCAAAGCGTAAAAAAGCATGGCAAGCAAAGAAACATTTTCGCTGGAAATAATCACACCGGTCGGAAAACTGGTTGAAAGCCGGGCATCCTATTTGTCCGCGTCCGGCGCGGAAGGCGAGTTCGGCGTTCTGCCCGGCCATATCGATTTCCTTACCACTCTTCAGCCGGGTGAGATAATGTACGAAGACGATGAAGGAAAACATTATCTTGCGGTCGGATGGGGGTATGCGGAAGTTAAAAGCGATTCGGTGATAGTTCTGGCCGATTCGGCCGAGACCCCCGATATGATAAACATCGAAAGGGCCGAAGAGGATAAGGAACACTGGGTGAATGAAATAGCCAACCTGCCTCAGGAAGACGGGGAGGTTTTCGTATGCAGGAAAAAACTCCAGCGCGCGCAGATAAGGATTGATCTGTACAATAGGACAAAAGGTAAATAACGCTTTTCCCCTACAGTCCGGCTCGTAGCCTGATGCACATAAGTTCCGGTCGTCTCTTCATGCCGGCGGCTTTCTTAAGCCTGCACAGGAAATAATCTCCGCCGGAGCGCGGCAGGCCGGAAGAAAAGCGCTTCTGCGCCATTGTTGCCAAAAAGCGGCAAACAATAAAGTCTGGTTGTTGAACTAAAGCGGTTTTGGTAAAATAATTCTGAGAAATAAGAAGATAAATACCTTCCAACTTATGGGGGCACAGGTTAGATGACTATTTTTGCGAAATCCTATTTTGGTTCGGTATTGTGGATTGCCGCGCATGTTCTCAATATTCTGATGGTGGCGATGTTTGTGCTTGGGGTACTGCTTGTTCTCATGCCGAAGCTTCTCTACAAATGGAATATGAAACTTTACAGTCCTACGAGCATGCGGAAACCGCTTAAACCTTTGGAAATTCCAATAAAGACTGAAACATGGCTTGAAAGAAACAGGGTGCCTGTCGGCTCCGTTTTTCTTGTCGGAGCTGTTTTTATGCTTTATCATTTTATGTTTTCAATTTCGCACGAAGATATTATGAGCTTTTCTGCGATTTGGGTTGATACGAAGCATGGCATGTTTTTCAGCGAGATAATTTTTACTGCGATAAAAATCTCTTTTATTGTTTGGGGTGTGTTTGGGGTAGTTGTTCTGATTCTTTTCAGTTTTTTCCCAAAAGCGTACCGCGCCCTCTCCGCGTTAACGGACAGGTGGGTATCAAGCAGGCTGATGATAATGCCTCTCGAAGAAGAGAGGTATGTGGAAGGTTCGATATTTTTTAAGCATCACCTGCTTTTCGGCGCCATAGTGGTTTTGGGCTCACTCTATTCCCTATGGGTGCTGTCGGCGTTGCCGGAGTATTTCGCTTTTTAGAAGAAAAGCGAAGCCAAGCCCTTCACGATCCGGTTTACCACGGTTTCTATTGAACGGAGTCTGAAGCACGCGTCCGGCTAAAGGCCGGTCAGGAAAGTTTTTGTCCGCAACTCCCGCAGAATTTATCATGTTGATTCAGCTGTTTCCCGCAGGCTGTGCAGAATCGGCCTTGTTTCGCCCGGGGAGCCGACTGTTCAGGCTGAGGCGCGGCTTTTCTTTTTAGTCCGTCGATTTGTTTAAGTATGGAAACGGCTTCTTTTTCCAGATTGCTTTTTAGTTTCGCGTAATCTTCCGAGTCAATCTTGTCGGAACTGTAATCAAACTCAAGCTCTTTCAGCGACAGATAGGCCGCGTCTTTTCTGTAAAGGAGCTTGTGGTATTCATCGCCTTCCTCGATAGCGGTCTCTCCATCCGAAGAGCGGAAAAGCGGATACCCTATGGCCGTTATAACCCCTACCACCAGAATAATCTCAAATCCAAGCATCATTCGTCGTAATGGTCTAGCTCTTCGCGCATACGTTTAAGGTAAGGATCGTTTTCCTTCAGATTTCCCGCCGGCAGTCCTGAAGCTGGGCTGAGGGGAGTTTTGCGCCGCGTTGCCCATCCTTTAATCAGAACAACCAGCGAAATGGCCATAAGCAGTATCGCAATGAAAGGCGTTATCCACGCCATCAGGTTAAAACCGGTAAAGGTAGGTTTGGCGAGAATCGCTTCGCCGTGGG
>JAJRYM010000008.1 GCA_024275775.1 Nitrospirota bacterium | reverse complement strand
TTTAATAAGATATCGATTATTGCCTAGAAATTTCTTTATCTTACCGCCGAGCGCGGTCACGGCTTGCTCAACATCTTCCCGTGAGGTTCCTTCACGGAATTTTACTATCAGTTCTCCTTTTACGTACCTGCGGGAACTGCGAGAGTTCAATGCCCCGCTATTGCCCGCGCGCCGAATATCCTCTTCTCCCCGTGCGGGTTTCCCGTCCGCTCCATGATAAAACCCGCTACACGAGACCAGCGGCAAAACCGCCGCGACAAAAAGCACGGTTGCGAAAGCGGTTTTTAAAAGAAGTTCTGGAAGTTTCATGAAAATAAAAATAACATGAAAGTATTATTTTTTGAGATTAACATTTTCAATAGATTAACATATTCAAAATTAAACAGTCTGCGGCGCCCGCTTAGAAATGCTAACCGATAAACCAGAACAAAACGAACCCAGACCGATACCGGAGCTTATTGCGCCGGCCGGAAGCCTTGAAAAGCTACAGCTGGCTTACAGGATGGGAGCCGACGGTTGCTACATCGGCAGTTCGGCCTTCTCCATGCGCACCCGCCAGAACCGCATAGGGCTAAAAGATATTATCGAAGCAAGGAAAATCGCCGACGGTTTCGGAAAAAAGCTGTACGTTTGTGTGAACATTTTTCCACGTAACAGGCAGGTTGAAAAGCTGAAAAAGCATCTCGATTTTCTGGCTGAACTCCGCCCGGACGCGATTGTATTCGCCGACCCCGCCGTCCTCGAACTCGCGCGCGATACCGGCATACCGCTTCACCTATCCGTGCAGACATCCACCGCCAACAGTCTCTCGGTGAAGTTCTGGCGGAAAACCGGCGTAAGCAGAATAATCCTCGCGCGGGAACTTTCGCTGACCGAGATAGCGGAAATAAAGAGCGAAGTCCCGGATATCGAGCTGGAGGCGTTCGTTCACGGCTCGGTCTGCATGGCCTATTCGGGCAGATGTTTCCTGTCGTCCGTCTTTTCGGGAAGAGACGCGAATCAGGGGATGTGCGCCCACAACTGCCGGGACGATTACCGCCTCACGTCGGCGACGATACAAAACGCCGCATGGGGCGAACAGGAACTCGAAATAGAAGAGGACGAGCATGGAAGCCACCTCATATCGTCGCGCGATATGTGCCTGCTTCCCCATTTGGAAAAACTGGCATCGGCCGGTGTCGGCGGGTTCAAAATTGAGGGGAGGAACAAAAGCGAATATTATCTCTCCGTGGTAACAAGAACCTATCGAAAAGCGCTCGACGACCTTCGCGAAGGTAAAGAGTACGACCCTGCCCTCTTTGAGGAAATCGAAAAAACCGGCAATCGCGGTTTCTTCAGCGGCTTCTACTTCCCCGAACTGAAGGAGCAAACGGAAGAGGTTTCAGGAAGGCCTATCCCTCCCGCCGGAGAAAATCATTACAAGGCGAGAATAACCGGCGTAAACGGAGCGGGACTGGAAGTGGAAGTTAAGGACAGGATACGAACAGGCGACTCCCTTAAACTCCTCACCGAAAAATTTGGAGCGGAAAAAATACTAAAAATCCGCCGCATCGTCAACCACCGGCAGGAAGAGACGGAAGAGGTTTCAAGCGGAGTGAAAGCTGTTCTGGAAATAGACTGCGAAACCAACCCCGACTGGCAGGGGCTCGTCCTCCAAAACCCGAACTAATCTATACCGCCGATTTTTAGGAAAGTCTGCTCCGGTAATCGGCGTACCCGAATTTTTTTACAACCCGCAGACCTTCCTTTTCCGACCAGACGGCGATGGACGGCAGATTGATGCCGTTAAAAGTCGTATTCTTCACCATCGTGTAGTGGAGCATATCCCGGAAAACCAGCCGGTCGCCGACCTTCAAAGGTTCCCGGAACGAGTAATCGCCAAAAACATCGCCAGCTAAACAGGTGGCGCCCGCAAGCCGGTATTGATGAGGAAACTCGTCCGACTTTCCGGCGGAGACTACCTCCGGCCGGTACGGCATTTCCAGCACGTCCGGCATATGCGCCGAAGCGGATGTATCGAGAATCGCCGTCTTCATCCGGTTGTTCACGATATCCATAACCGACGCCGCGAGGTAGCCGGCGTTCAGCGCTATCGCCTCGCCCGGCTCGAGTATCACCTTCACTCCGTATTTTCTGCTGAAATTTTTCACGAGGCTTATCAGTTTTTCCACGTCGTAATCCGGGCGGGTTATATGATGTCCGCCGCCGAAATTCACCCAGTCCATATTTTCAAGAATTTTTCCGAATTTCTTTTCAACAGCCGGCAACGTCCGCTCAAGACTGTCAGCCCCGCATTCGCAAAGGGTATGGAAATGGAGCCCGCTCACGCCATCGAGACTATCCGGCTCGAACGCGCCGGACGTCACTCCAAGCCGGGAGCAGGGAGCGCAGGGATCGTACATCTCCGTTTTCACTTCGGAATGTTCCGGGTTTACCCTGATGCCGATTTTTATCTCACGCGAAGCTTCCGCAACTTTTTTCCGAAATCGTTTCAACTGCGAAAAGGAGTTGAAGATTATCGCATCGCAAAGTCCCGTAAGCTCGTTAAACTCGTCGTCGCGGTAAGCGGGCGCGCAGAGGTGTACCTCCCGGCCGAACTCCTCTCGCCCCAGCCTCGCCTCGTTAAGCGAGGTTGCGGAAACCCCTTTAAGCGTTTC
>JAJRYM010000146.1 GCA_024275775.1 Nitrospirota bacterium | reverse complement strand
GATTTGAGGTCGCGCGCCGCGGCGAATCCGAGCGCCGCCGAAATGGAAGTGCCAGCGTGGCCCGTATCAAAATGATCGCATTCGCTTTCCTCTCTTCTCGGAAAGCCGGCTATGCCGTTTTCGAGGCGCAGAGTGTGAAAGATTTCCTGCCTGCCGGTTAGCAGTTTATGGGTGTAGCACTGATGGCCGACGTCCCATACTATTTTATCTTTTGAAAAATCGAACACGCAGTGAAGCGCCATCGTAAGCTCCACGACGCCGAGGTTGGGCGAAAGATGACCGCCGTTTTTTGCAACGACCTCCACTATTTTTTCGCGAATCTCAGCCGCGAGAGTTTCCATTTTCTCCATGGAAAGTTTTTTTAAATCCTCGTGCGATTTTATACCCTGCAGAATGGCCATCAATGTTTCCTCTCGCCGATATATTCCGCTATTGCCGCGAGAGTGGCTGTATCGCCCTTGAGAGGGGCGAGAGATTCAATCGCTTCCCGTATCAGCTTATCGGCCAGCTTTTTCGATTCGTCGAGGCCGATTAGAGCGGGGTAGGTCATTTTAAGATTTCCTTCGTCGCTTCCGGCGTCCTTGCCCAACTGTTCGGTTGCGCATGTAACGTCCAGTATGTCGTCGATTATCTGAAACGCGTGGCCGATTTTCAGGCCGTAGGAGACAAGCGCCGCGATATCGCCGTCCGAACCGCCTCCAATAATACCACCCGCCTCCACGGCCGCCCGGATCATCGCGCCGGTTTTTCTCGTATGAATATATTCCAGCTTTTCGATGTCTCCTTCCTTGCCTTCGTATTCCAGATCCACCTCCTGGCCGCCCACAGTGCCGGCCGCCCCTACAGATTTCGCCACTATATCTATTACGCGCACCTTAATTTCGGGAGGCGGGTTATGCCCGCTCGGGCCCGGAGAGGCCAGCGACTCGAAAGCGAGTGTCAACAATGCGTCGCCGGCCAGTATGGCCGTGGCTTCCCCGAACTTTTTATGGTTTGTGGGGATGCCCCTGCGGAGTTCGTCATTATCCATGGCGGGAAGATCGTCGTGTATCAGCGTGTAGGTATGAATCAGTTCTATGGCGGCCGCTGTGGTGATGGTTTTCGCGCTGTTCCCTCCCACCGCTTCCGCCGAGGCTGTTACCAGCATGGGGCGAAGGCGCTTGCCACCGGCGAAAGTTGAATATTTCATCGCCTCAAGCAGTCGCGGAGGCGCTCCGGCATGGGCATCGAAAATCTTGTGAAGCTCCGCCTCAACCTCTTCTCGAAGCTGTTTAAAACGGCAGTTCATCCTGCCCTGTCAGCGGTTCCTCATCTATCGGTTCGGTGGAGACATTCCCCATGTTGTCTTTTACCAGCTTCTCTATTTTCTTTTCCGCCGATGAAAGATGGGACTGGCAGAGTTTCGCCATTTTTATCCCCTCCTCGAACATCTTCAGAGATTTTTCCAGCTCAAGGTCGCCATCCTCAAGGTCAGTAACGATTTTCTCAAGCCTCTCCAGAGCTTTTTCGAACTTTATTTTTTCCTCCGCCATTCCCAGATTATAACCTTTCGCCCGCCATTTTAAAACGGCACACTAAAATGAAATTCAAACGGCAGGCAGGCCGGCAGGCCATCCCCGCTCGCTTCACTCGCCGGCAAGCTTGACACGGATAACGACAAGAGTCTATATTTGTAGATAAATAGATTAAATAGATGAAAGAGGAGCCGGCGATGAAAGCGAAAACATCCGCAACAACCACCGTAAGGGTGCGCGAAGAGACGAGAGTCCGCCTGAGAAAAATTTCCGCGATGGAAAAAATAAGCATGACGGAACTGCTGAATCGGCTGGTCGATGAACATGAAAAAAGCTTCTGGGACGGGTTCGACCGGGAAGCTGAAACCCATCTGAGCAGGGAAGAAAAAAAGGCGAGAAAAGTTTTTGAAAAAACCCTGAAGGATGGGCTTGAATAAGCCGAAGCGGGGGCAGATATGGCTGGTGGATTTCTCTCCTTCCATCGGACGGGAAATAAACAGTCTTCATCCCGCGCTGGTGGTATCAGCCGATGGGCTTAATGAAAGTCCGTGGGGACTAATCGTTGTCTGCCCCATCACGACGCTTCGCAAAAGAAAGGTTTTCAGACTGCATATCGAAATCGCCCCGCCGGAAGGCGGTTTAAAGAACAAGTCCATTATCCGGTGCGACCAGATTAAATCGGTTTCTATCGAAAGATTCGCCAAAATAATGGGTTCTGTGGAAGAATCGACCATGACAAAAGCGGAACTTATTATCCGAAAAATCCTTTTCCTGTAAACTTTCAAATCACAAACATCCGACAATCCCTTCCGCCCTGCGGCCTGCTGTTAACGGAACTGAGTCCTGTTACACCCGCCTTTGCTAAAGAACCGCTCAGATTTCATCCATTTCGAAAACCGGTAGGAAGAGAGGCGAACCCTAACATCGCCGACCTGTGGAAACAGATTAGCTTTTAACGGTTTTGGGCCAACGATGGGTTCTTGATGTTCCCTTGGCTAATTGCAGGCTGAAAGCCTGGTCGTGTTTCTTCCAGTAGCTCAACTGTTCATCTATAGACATGCCTTTTGTTTCAGCATATATCTTTGCCTGGGAGCTTCGTTTCATCTCTACACAGTCGAAGCTTTTCTTACTATCCATTTTCTATCACCTCCAAAGGGGAGTTTAATGTCGGGTACCAAAAAGACCAAATGGCCGAATAACCAAATAACCTACTCACTGCCCGAGACGAACGCACCTGGCATAGTTGGTGCCTGACTTACCGTTGCCGATGTAGGTTAAGCCATCGCTGAAATCCACATTCCACGCGAAGGAAGTACTGCTCGCGTAGGTAGTAGCCGCCCAGTAGAACGACGAAACGGTTGCCGGGAAATAGGTACTATTTATAGAAGGACTTACGATTGCATTATCGACTATCGACCGCAATGTCTTTGCATTAGGCAGACGCCAGTCGCTATAACCGGCAAGAGAAAGATTTTCGCAGTAGGTTATCGCCGATTCCCATGTTCTTGTCGTATTGTCGTCCTGTTTCTGCCACATCATTGTAGTCACATTATCCGTTACCGTGCCGTCGCCGTTATCTGTAAAACTCTGAGCGCCTGATTCTGCACCACGAACGCACTTGGTGATATAGTTGCTGCGTGACTTACGAATGTGGCCGATGCGGCCATTGCTGAGACTTACTTTCCACGCGTCGGAAGTATTGCCTGCGAAGGCAGTAGCCGACCAGTAGGCCGCCGGAACGGTAAGCGGGAAGTAGGTACTGTTTATAGCAGGAGCGAAGACTCCATAGTTAACTATTCCCATCAATTCAAATACATTCGGCAGGCGCCAGTCGCTATAACCGCCTGTGGTTAGCGCACCGCATACGCTTGCAGATTCGAACCAAGTACGACTTACGCCGTCGTCCGGTTTCTGCCACATCAGGCCGGTTACATTATCGGTTATCGTCCCGTTCCCGTTATCGGTGTAGGACGGCGGGTTGATAAGATAATCGCTGTCATCACCGAACGCCGTCGAATATTTCGTAGTCTGCCCCGTATCAGGCACCTTCCTGACAGCCAATATAGGCGTTGCGCTTACCTCTGCGGAAGCCGCGCTTTCGGCACCAGCATTTACCGCCGTAACGATGTAGTAATAGGTTATGCCATTGG